>NZ_JBLWFH010000020.1:0-56598 GCF_050306235.1 Glaciecola sp. 1036
GGCGATACCAAAGTAGTTTATCCAGCCTCTTAGATATTGGCTGAGCTTAAAGATTTGGTATTGCATAGACACACCCCTGTTGCAATTAGTTAACCTTCTTACCTGTTGCTAAAATTTCTGCTTTGTTTTAATTCTTATGCGACTTGATAGTGTTGCGCAACGTGCTACAATGTTCAAATGATAAGGTCATTCAAACACAAAGGCTTAAGGCTATTCTTTGAAAAAGGAAGTACCAAAGGTATTCAAGCCGCTCATGCTTCAAAGCTACGGATGCAGCTTGCAGCTTTGCATTCGGCAAGAGAAATTAATGACTTAGATATACCTGGATATAGACTTCATCCGTTAAAAGGAAAACGAAGTAACTGGTGGTCAATTACAGTTAATGGTAATTGGCGGATTACATTCGAATTTGAAAGCGGAAATGTTTATATCCTAAATTACGAGGATTACCACTAATGAATATGCACAATCCCCCTCATCCTGGCGAGTTTATTTCTCAAACTTACATGGAACCGTTTAACTTAAGTTGTCGACAGCTTGCTAAGCACTTAAACGTAGCTGCTTCGACATTGAATCGTGTTTTGAAAACCCAAAGTGGTGTTAGTCCAGAAATGGCTATACGTTTATCTAAAGTTCTTGGTCGCAGCCCAGAAAGCTGGCTCGCAATGCAGGATCACTACGATTTATGGCAAGCCAAGCAGACTATTGAATTAGGTAAAATAACTAAGATCGAGTTAAAAGTCGCATAATCGGGTAGCCAAGGGTCTCTAACCCTCTCAGCCCCTACAACACCCTGTATGCGGCTCCTAACAGGGTGCTCTCTCTTAGGATGGTGAAGTGCGATCCACCCATCGCGCAGTAAATAAAAACCTTCGGATGTTAAATGATCAAGTTCGACACAAGGTTGATATCCACTGGCAATGCCAAAAATAGGTTATCCTGCCTCTTAGATATTGGCTACTATGCCGTTTGCTGATTTCTGCTTAATCACTTATAGAGTTGTCCCTGAAAGCGCTAACGGGTTCATCAGCTCGCAGATTTGCTAGCGGCTTTCTCCACACAATTTCTCGCGGGATTGCACTTGCCATTCGCTAGTAGTTAGCGTCTAATAACTAGATGTTAAAAGACGGTGATTTTCCTACAGAGGACTTTCACCTCATAAGTTCATATCCATGCTGGTCGTTCACAAGGTTTTTATGACGGATAAAAACAAGAGCGGATTTTACCGCATACAACGGTGTTAGAAGGCTATAAACATAGATATATGAGTATTCATCAAGTATCAGAGCTCGTTTTAAAAGTAGCAGCTATTCTTTGCTTTGTTTATGCAATTAGCCATGTTGGTTATTACTCGAGCTATTTCTTTATTGAGAGTATGCCACCCATCGATATAATTATTTCCTCGGGAATTGGGCCTATTATAGGACCTATATTTGTTGGCATTATTTTGTTTTTGAGCGCAAAGAGCCTTGGGAAGAAGTTAATCTCCTTAGAAGACAAAGCGGATAGAGCGGTCGAAATATCAATAGCTGAATGGAAGGCGATGCTTTTATCATTGATGGGGATTTTCATCGTTGTTTCTACGATCGTCCCACTAGTGAATCAGATTTTCGCTATTGTGAATATCGATAAAGGCCCAGCTTTTGAAGGTCTTCCTAGTTCTTATATAGCTTGGTTAACTGGCTATATCATTACGTTAATTATGGGGCTATGGTTTACGGTGGGCTCTAGAGGCATTGTAGGTGCTATTCGAAAATTGAGGTTTGCAGGAAGATAGCCTACTAACCATAGCATGAAACGGGACAATAGCGACGGAGCTTCGTAGGTAAGATTATTAGTTTACGTGGGGTAGTTGGTAGTGAGTACGTCGCCATTGCCCTAATGCAACTTGTAGGTATGACTCCCTTTGTCAAGTTTGAAACAACAATCCCCTGACATTTTTTCGGTCCATAAGCATATTTAAGTTAAGCTAACGCATCAGATGAGGCAGTACTATCGTCGGTTTACATGCTAGTACACTGCTTGACCGTAAATTCGGATTTACCGGTGCAAGCAGAACTTCTTGTTATTGTTAAACAATGCCGGAACCTGACGCTGAAGGATCACGAAAACGTACTTTCGCAACGTCTTGACGATAACCTGATTTACGGTAAAGGTTAATAGGATCCACTGCCGCACCTTTGCGCGCTCTCGCCATAGCTAAAATGGGAGAAATATCCATATTAAAGGCTTTTTTCAGCTCTTGAGAAGCCATAATGGCGTCATTGCTATCTTGATAACCATAAAGGTTGTCACGATTGACCATGAGGGCTTTTATATAAGAGCGTTGCACTTCTATACCAGAGATTATAAGGCTTTCAATAGGATCGGTGACATTGTGAGATTGATCTAACATGTAGGCTGGGTGGAACTCGTCTTGTTGGCGATGTTCCGCATCGACTAGCTCATTAAAGATCAAAAATTGTTGATATGGGTGAATAGAACCACTGTCTAAATCATCATCGCCATATTTACTATCATTGAAATGGAAACCGCCCAATTTCTTAAATTGAATCAGCCGAGATACTATCATTTCAATGTTAGTGTTAGGCGCATGATGGCCTAAATCCACTAAAGATTTACATTTAGGACCTAAGTGCATGGCCGCCAGAATGTTACTTCCCCAATCTTGGATAACCGTGGAATAGAAAGCAGGCTCAAACATTTTATGTTCAATGTGCATTTCCCAATCATCGGGTAGTTCACGGTAAATCATCGACATACTATCTAAATAACGTTCGAAACTTCGTTGAAAGTGCTGCTGACCAGGATGATTAGAACCATCACCAATCCATACTGTTAGGCTTTTTGCGCCTAATTGCTTACCATATTCAATACAGTCAAGGTTATGCGCTATTGCGGCTTCTCTATTCGGTTTTTGGGTATGACTCAAGCTGCCGTATTTATAACTTACTTCTTGATTTGGCTGATCTTGAAAGGTGTTTGAATTAACCGCAACCCAGGTTAAACCATAAGCATCGGCTTGCTCTTTTAACTCTGAAAAATCATCCACTATGTCCCAAGGAAAATGTGGGGATACACTAGATGTACATCCTGATAATTCATTAATAACCGAACAATCAGCCAACTTCTCAAAGATATTTCTTGGTTCACCCTCATTAGGAAAACGTGCGAATCTGGTTCCGCCGGTGCCGGTGCCCCATGAGGGAATCGCAACATCAAAAGCTTGCGCTGCTGCGGTTAATTTTTCAATATCAATATTGTCTCTGGCTAACTTTTCACCCAAAGCGGCATAATCGTAATCTAATGCTTCTTCGAGCTTACTGTTTTCATTAGCAATAAGGCCTTGATCAATTTTTTTCATTTATTACTACTCCTTAACGCAAGAAAGCTTCTTGCAAACCACCGTCTACGCTTATGACTTGGCCTGTTGTTTTACTTAATTGACCTGAAATTAACAAATATGCGGCTTCGGCTTGGTCTTCTGGTGTTATTGGTTGCTTGGTCAAAGTGCGCTGCGCATAGAAATTGGCAAGTTTTTCGCGCAACACTTCGGTACTTTCTTCTTCTGTATGTTCAATTGCATATTTACGTAAAGACGACATAACGCGATCTCGAGGAAACATACTGCTACCTTGCACGACAGTGGCTGGTGCTAGCGCATTTACGTTTATTTGCGGGGCTAGGGTTACCGCTAACTCTCGAACTAAATGATTAGCGGCTGCTTTACTTGTATCGTATGCCAAAGAGCCGCGCTTCGAAACTGCCCCGTTTACACTGGTAGTTAATACTAGAGCGCCTTTCATTAATTGTTTTTGCCAAATGCGTTGCGCTTCTGAGGCGACAATATAAGCACCTTTTACATTTACCCCAAAACTCTTATCAAATATTCTGTCATTAAGCGCGTAATCTTCACCTTCTGCCATAAAGACACCGGCGGTTACAACTACTTTATCTATTCCACCATAAGCCAATAACACTTGGGTGAACAGTGCTTGTACTGTTTCTCTTTTAGTTATATCAACAGGGAGAGCAATTGCAGGGCCACATGCAGAAACTTCACTGCCTGCTACACCAATTCCTTCCCCATATTTAGCAACAAGCTCTGCTGCAGTTTTCTGTGCAGATTCGATTTGTAAATCAGCACATACAACATGTGCGCCTTCCTTGGCGACTCTATGCGCAACGGCCTTTCCAATACCATCACCAGCGCCAATAACTACAACAACATCTCTGGCCAGTGTTTTTTCTGCAGGCATTCTTTGTAATTTTGCTTCTTCCAACGCCCAATATTCAATATCAAAAGCTTCTTGAGCAGGTAAAGCGGTGTATTCTGATACAGCTTCCGCTCCTCGAATTACCTCAATTGCACAGGTATAGAACTCGGCTGTGACTCTTGATTCGCTCTTGTTTTTGCCCCAAGTGACCATGCCAACACCCGGAATTAACATGACGGTAGGGCTAGGGTCTCGCATGGCGGGAGAATCGTCGCGCTTACAATTTTCGTAATATGCTCGATAATCTTCTCTGTATTGCGTTAAACCGGCTTCAAATTTGGTAATTAAACTATCAACCCCTTCTTTTTGAGGATTGAAATCAATATATAAAGGCTTTATTTTTGTTCTTAAGAAATGATCTGGGCAAGAGGTGCCTAATTCAGCCAAACGTGGGGCATCAACACTGTTGACGAATTCCATGGTGGCATCTGAATATTGCACTGTACCAATAAACTTCACTTTGTTGGAAATCATGCCTCGAGCGACAGGTAAAAACTCTCGTAATAACGCGGTTCTCTCATTTTCAGGTAAACTGTCATATTTCTTACCACCAAAGGTATTTTCACCTTTATCTTTAGCTTCTAAATATCGGGCTGCAGTTTCAATGACCCAAAGCGAGGTGTCATAGCAACTTTTACTTTCGGATGACCAATTCGTATGACCATGTTGACCTAGCAAAATCCCCAGAATATCGGGATTTTGTTGGTATTTTTCTTCACATAATTTGGCTGCTTCCCAACCCGGTCGCATCCAAGGAATGTAAGCAAGTTTGCCGCCCCATACTTCTTCTGTGAGTTTTTCTTGATCTTTACAAGATGCAATTGCAATCACTGCATTTGGGTGGAGGTGATCCACATGCTTTTCATTAATCATTGAATGTAGAGGCGTATCTATGGATGAAGCACGAGCGTTCAGACAAAAATTACAATGCTTGAACATGCCCACCATGCGATCCTCTCCGGCAGACTTATAGCCTTTATCTTCAAAACTTTGATATAAATTATCAAGATCACGCAATTTATCTTCATATAAGGAAGAAAAATTTTCTGACGTTGCAGTTCTGAGATCGCCGCCAGATCCTTTTACCCATAACACTTCTACAGTTTCGCCTGTTAGAGGGTCTTTCTCCATTAGCTTTGCTGAAGTATTGCCGCCCCCTGTGTTTGTAATGCGTTGGTCGGCGCCGAGAATATTTGAACGATAGACTAGATTCTCTAAAGGATCTAACTTGTCAGCTATCTCGTCTTGCCAGAGGTAATTGACGTGTTTGTAGTCATTTGACTGATAAGACATGAAGATTCCCTGTTTAAAATAGTAAATATTTGATTGAATATGTAATAAAAAGCTAACTCACAGGGTTAATATACCGACATTTCAATCTTTGTCAATCATATTCAATCATTTAATTTAACAACTTGCTTACATCTTTACTGGGAATTATTTTGACATTTGAAGCTAGTGAAGGAGCTGAAGAGCCTTTTTATTCTTCGGGGGCATCGGCAATAATTACTGTGATCCCTTGTTGTTTGAATTTCTCAATGTACCCAGGGTCGGCTTTTGAGTCTGTAATAATAGTATCCACATCACTAAGAGAACAGAATATAAGATTTCCTCTGATGCCTATTTTAGTGCTATCCACCAAAACGACTAATTTGTCAGCGCGTTTTCGCAATTTCTGTTCTGCTAAGATCAATAATGGGTCAGTCTCCATTATGCCAAATTCACTGACCCCTGGTGATCCCATGAACATCTTACTTCCGTGATAGTTTTGAGTGGTATCATTTTCAAATGAACTCAGAATGATGCTTTGTTTTCGATAGATCTCGCCGCCAGGCACGCTTACTTGATTCTGACTCGTTTCCAATAATTCATCCGCCAGCACAAAGGAATTGGTTAATATGTTGAGTCGTCTATCACTGAGAAACTCTGCCATCATAAAGGTTGATGAGCCGCCGTTTATAATAATTGAGTCGCCATCCTCACACATTTCAACAGCGACTTTAGCGATTAAGCGTTTAGCGTCGGCATTCCTTTCTTTATCTACCAAAAAAGCACCGCCAGAAAGCTTGATATTGGAGACGGGTTTAGCTTCTAATACTTGAGCGCCGCCTCTTATCTTGCGTAATTTGTTGTGTTCTTGAAGTTTATTTAAATCTCTACGGATAGTGGCTTCTGAGGCATTTAGTTGCGAGCAGAGTTCGTGCACACTGGCAAAAGTATTTTCGTCTAAAATATCCAAAATAAGTTGTTGGCGTTGCTTTTCGAGCATGTTATTTCCTCTGTACCGTAATTCCGCAGAATTTTAATTCATTGTATGCTCGACTTCACTCACTATCAATCAAAATGTTAACTTTATGATTGATATTGAAGTTTTATGTTCTGGGAATGGGAGAGATAGAAATAAAAAAAGCCAGCGAATTCGCTGGCTTCGTCAACTGCTATTAACGGTTTAAATTTTAAATGATGAAACCATTTTAGATAACTCAACCGCTTGGTTTTGCATGTTCTCAGAGGCCGCTGCGGCTTCTTCAACCAAGGCAGCATTTTGCTGAGTCACAGTATCCATTTGAATAACAGATTTACTGACTTCATCAATACTTGTTGATTGCTCTTTCGACGCGGCATCTATTTCGCTCATGATTTGACTAACATGCTTGATTGATTCAACAATTTTTTCCATGGTTTCGCCCGATTGACCAACCAACGAGTTACCGTTTTCAATTTTTCCTACAGAATCTGAAATCAGGGTTTTAATGTCTTTGGCTGCATTTGCTGAACGTTGTGCCAAGCTTCTTACCTCAGAAGCAACAACGGCAAATCCGCGGCCTTGTTCACCGGCGCGAGCGGCTTCTACTGCTGCGTTTAATGCCAAGATATTCGTTTGGAATGCAATTCCGTCAATGACCCCTATGATGTCAGAGATTTTCTGGGCTGACTCATTAATAGAAGACATTGTAGTGACAACCTGAGAAATTAAGTCACCACCGGAAATTGCGATATCAGTCGCGTCTGTAGCTAAGGTGCTTGCTTGTCCAGCGTGATCTGAGTTTTGGCGAACCGTTGAAGTGAGCTCTTCCATTGTAGAAGCTGTCTCTTCCAAACTAGATGCTTGTTCTTCTGTACGTGCAGACAAGTCTGAGTTGCCTTTCGCAATCTCGCTGGCAGCAATACTTATGGTACTAGCAGCGCTGTTGATTGTGGATACTGTTTTATGGATGCCGGTAATAAAGTTGTTTATTGCATCTTTCAATTCGGCAAACTCTGGCCCGAAGTCTTGATCAATACCTGTGGTTAAATCACCATCCGACAAATTCATCAACACACGTTTTATTTCTGCAACAGCGACTTTTCGCTCAGTGATATCAGTGGCATATTTTACCACTTTTACTGGGCGACCGTTCATATCTAAAATAGGATTATATGAAGCTTGTAGCCATACCTCTCTGCCACCTTTGGCGACCCGCTTGTATTCGTCTGAGAAGAAATTACCAGCACCTAGGTTTTCCCAAAATGCTGCGTATTCAGGGCTTCTTGCAAATTCTTTTTCCGCAAACATACTGTGGTGTTTACCTTGAATTTCATCCAATGAATAACCCATAGTATCCTGGAAGGCTTGGTTTGCAGTGAGGATGGTGCCATCTAAGTCAAATTCAATTACCGCTTGTGATTTACTGATGGCCTCTATTTGACCTTCATAATCCGCCGCTTTAACTTTTTGCTCTGTAATGTTACTGGCGTATTTTACTACCGCCATAACCTGTCCGGATTCATTCATTACTGGATTATAACTAGCATTAATCCAAACTTCTCTGCCATCTTTATCGATACGCTTAAAGTCACCAGCAGCAAATTTGCCTTTAGCTAAGTTTTCCCAGAATTCTCTGTAGGCTGAAGTATTTCTTTCTTCTTGCGGCATAAAGATTTGGTGATGTTTACCAACAATTTCAGATTCTTTATAGCCTAAGGTGTCTAGGAAATTTTTGTTGGCAGCTCTAATGATACCCTTGGGCGAAAATTCAATAACCGCTTGTGAACGATCAAGTGCATCTAACATCGCGGTCTTTTTAAGAATATCCGTTTGTTCTAACCACTCCACCATAAACCCAATGCGAGTATTTTGTTCGTCAAATAAAGGCACTAACGTCAGTTTTAAATTAAGTTCACCTACAGTAATGGAAGAAACGCTCTTGCTATTCATATCTGCTAGCATACGGCGCTGATGTGCAGGGTTCTTATGGAAAATATCGATATTTTTACCGACTAAATTGTTCGCTTCAAAATGTGGGAGTTCTTTTTGAATTTCTCTTTCGTGATCCTTGAGCAAATCGACCACCGAATCATTGGTATAAATGATGTTCAAATCGTTATCAGAAATCATTACTGCAGTGGAACTAAGCGCGAGTGCTTGAGAGATACGTCTAAGTTGAGTCAGATCCGCTTGGGCTTTTTTCGCATCATCCCTTTGCGATTCTTCGTTGCTCAAATTAAATTTAAACTTGTTAAAGAGTGTCATAGTCATACTTCCGGGATAGTATTTTAAAGTTATTACTCAGTTCTAAGTGCTTGTGAAAATTTAAAAACTCAGTAATGGGTTCATGCATTACTTTTTACTATCGGAAAATCTGCAGAAAACATTACCTTTTTTCGCTATTTTTTTTAATGCTCAAAATGGTCCGTAAAAACAAAAAAACAGCCCCTTTATGAGCTGTTTTTTATGTCTAAATAAACCATCAATACCATGGCATATTTTGGCATGTTAAATTACCTGTTTTCGAGAATAAATTTATGTAACAACTCGCCCGACACTAATTTAAAATTTTGCGCGGATAATGGCATGACATTATGACCATCTTGCACGACCAATAAACCTTTAGGAAATTGACGCCCTAAGTTTACGCTTGTGGCTTCAAGTCCATCTGTTTCCGAAACACCGTCTATGTTGAGGTCATAATTGATACCTATATCAAAGGTGCCCAAGAGCTTATTGCCATTGTCCACCGCATAAACTGCAAAGCTGTTGTTTCCCTGACTTGAAACGACCAAGTATGCTTGATTGTCGACATAATATAGCCCCATACCTTCAATATCTGGCTCTACTGTATTTTCGGCTAAGGCGATAAGTTGAGGTGCTTGTGCTGGCGTTTCTAAATTTCTTAACCAAACGCCAGTTGATTCTTCTCCGTAAAACAGGCGCCCACTGGCATCTTCTACTACGCAACCTTCTGGTTGACTATCCACTGTAAACGAGTGGATTAAATCTGCGGTAAAATGATCAGCGGTTTTGGTATTCAACCTATATTGATTGTAAGTTCCACTAGTGTCATTGATCAAAACATCTAAGCCTTGTGCATGCTGATACAAACAAATGCCGTAAACATCATCCAAGTTAGTATCAATATCAGCAAGATAACTTACTTCGCCTGCGTCAGGACTGATGCCAAAAATAGTCATGGACTGGTGAGTGCGGTTACTTGCTACGGCAATATCCAATTTAGTGTCGCCGACTAGCACACCTTTACGAACATCGATGTTATTGATTCTTCCGACGTCCATACTTTGCAAAAGCTCTCCTGCCAATGTGTAAACATTTAAGCCAAACTTTTTGTCAGTACCTAAAATCAAACTCTTTTCTGGATTATCCGAATTTATCCAAATAGCGGGATCATCCGCAGCATCACCATGTCGTTGCACTGGATGAGTTTGTGCCGCAGCTACAAAGGTTGCGTTGACTGTTTTCTCAAGATGTTTTGTCGGCATTAAATTCAACGGCGATAACTCTGAGATGGCAATTACTTTAGTCGTCAACTCATCTTTGTCTTCGTTATAAAGCCCTAAAACAACCTCGCTATATTCACCTTGA
Organism: Glaciecola sp. 1036; assembly: GCF_050306235.1. Classification (NCBI taxonomy): domain Bacteria; kingdom Pseudomonadati; phylum Pseudomonadota; class Gammaproteobacteria; order Alteromonadales; family Alteromonadaceae; genus Glaciecola; species Glaciecola sp. 1036. The sequence continues at coordinate 10,138 of NZ_JBLWFH010000020.1, forward strand.
GTTAATGGGAAAGCGTTAATATTGTTGTAAGACCCTGCTGAAACTTTTACCTTTACTGGCTCTTCTCCAAGGCTAGTAAAGATAATGTCATTGGCATCCTGACTCACATAAGAAACTACACCAGGGGCAACAACACTGATACTTTCTACTTCTATTGCGTTAAAAGGTAACAAGTTTCGTTCTAACTGCCCCTCAGGTTTGGCGTCCATTGACCAAATCCCAAGTTCTTCTTCCACCGTCAATAATTGTTGCTGGCTATCGTCTACGGCGCAGTCTTTCACGTTGTAGCCAACAGTTAGCTGTCGCATATTGATTAACCTTGGTTGAGCATCATGGGAGTTCGCTATTAAAAACTGGTTAGCTTGGCCTAATGCATCAACAGTAAATAGATAGAGTTTTTGTTCGATATTGGCTAAACAAACCGCTTCTACATCGGCATCCGTTGCCTTAAGCAACAATTTCGGTGTGAATTGAGAGCTGGTAAGGTCTAATTCAATAATATCGACATCTGACGTTTCACTATCAAGTGCCGCTATTAGCAGTTGTTGTTTTTTCGTATCGACAAAGCGCCAGTCCATGCTGGCGACTCTACCCGACCAGCTAGCATCAGCCTGAGCGTTAGTTTTACGCCATTGAATACCCGTTTTATTATCAGAAACAAGATAGCTAACCTGTTTTTCAACTATCAAAGGGTGAATTTCCTGACCTTTTACACCTACTTGTTTTGGTGCAATGGTAGTTGAATTTTGCGCTGCGCTACAGCCCGAAATTAACAGGTTTAGCGCAGCAAGAGTTATCAATGTCTTACATGAATTTCTTAGCATTTTGTTTGTACTGTCCCATTTTGATTATTCATGAATGATTCGAATAGCCGACAATACTGCCGACTAGAGCTGCCACCTGAAACCAAACTCTATTGTTCTACCATACTCTTCGTACTGCGCGTTTTGATTGCGTTGGTCGAAGTATCCATAGAAAGGCTCATCCGTTAAATTCACTACATTGAGATACAAATTCAAATCGTCATTGATAAAATATTTGCCTGAAAAATCAACCTGTTGATGGTCATCTTCATAGCGTAGGAAGTCCCCATCAATCTCTTCAAAGTTTTCACTCTTGTAAGTCATGGTTAAGCGCAGTGACCATGCGTTGTCTTCATAGCCTACAGTTAAGTTGCCGACAGTGTCAGACTGATTGGGTAAACTAGTTTCAAAGCGTTCGCCATCTAAGAAAGTTGTGGCTTCACTATCAGAAAAAGTACCGTTTACTGAAAATAATAGGCCGTTATCAAAGGTTTTTACCCAAGAAAGCTCTACACCAGAGAGGGTGGCTTCATCACCGTTAATAGGTTGAATAACTTCGTCAAAGCCGACCCAATCTGGCGTGCCAGCCACGTCTGCTAACACCACAAAATTATCAATTTGCTTATAGAAGATACCGGCCGAAATTACACCTATGGTATCCGGATAGTATTCCAAGGATATATCGAAGTTGTTTGCTTCATAAGGTTGTAGTTCTGGGTTACCTACTTCAGCTTCTCTTTCGGTGACAAATTCGCCGTCATCTTCTTCGGTTTTACTTTCAATTATCTGAAAGGCTGCGGATTGTTCAAAAATAGGGCGTGAGATAGTTTGGGCAAATGCACCGCGTAAAATTAACTTATCGGAAAATGCATATCGAGCATTCATACTGAATAAGAGATGATCATAGTCTCTGTCTACTTCCCATGGCGTATTTACCACTTCTTCAATATCATTTTCTTCATCTTCGATTAGTTCAACTCTAGAACCCGAAGTACTAAAATCGGTTTTTTCGTATCTGACACCAGCAACTAAGCGCACTTTATCCCAATCAAACTGCCCCATACTGTAAACAGCGAAAATGTCTTCATTGTTTATATAAGAAGCACCTTTTGATTCGATTTCTGAATCCAGTTCTTCTAATTCTAAGACGCTTTGACTCTGGTTATAAAAAGATCGTAAAACACCACGGTTAAGGCCGGGACCGAAATCACCCAATCCATAGTCTGGCGTGACGTCTGCAAATTGTGTTGGATCTAAGTCATCAAAATCACCACCATATATATCAATTTTTGCAATGGCTTGTTTTTCACGATCACGGTATTTAAAACCAGATTTAATTTTTGTTAGACCATTTTTAGCACTAAATAATCGGGTAAGGTTTGCTTGTATACTATGCTCGGTATCTTCGGCTAAATTGTTTTCGAAACTAATTTCGTCAACTTCATAGGTAGAGAAGTCGTTTGCATCGCTATTCACTGAAACGCTTGGAATCACGCGCTGTAAGTCAGCTTCTACACTCGGGTTTTCAGTGACTAAGGTGTAATATAACGCGCTTGGTTCTTTCTCATCTGACTTTGCATAACCAAGCTGATAGTCGAATAACCATTGATTGCGCTCGTGTTCACCGCCAGCAGAAACAGTGAAAATTGTTTGGGTCTCTTCTCTATCTTTTGATTCTCTTTCGATCTCTGAATCTTCACCGTCTAACACATAGATATTTGCCTGACGATATTCGTCATCTGAAAACTCGCTGTATAAGGTGCGTAGGAAATAAGCATCATTAAAGTTAGGACGATAATCGATGTTTAACGCGCCGCCAATTCGCTCGCGCGTAATGGCGTAATGACGTTGTTCAACTTCATCTTCAGCATTTGATTCTATGTTGTCAGAACCGAAATCCCGCTTGAAATAGGAAAGCGCCGCAGCAACTCCCCATTTGTCATCGAATAAACGCGTTGCTGTTAAAGAGGCCTTTGGAGAGGTTTCTGATCGAAGCTCATTATGGCTCGCCTGCAAAGATACTATGGTTGTATCTTGGGTACGGTCAAACGCACTGATGCTTTTTACATTGATAGCACCACCTACAGCGTCAGCATCCATATCTGCTGAAATCGACTTTGACACTTCTAAGGTTTGAATCAGCTCAGAGGGGATAACGTCTAATGCCACTGAGCGCACGCCAGCCTCGGGTGAAGGAATATTCAAACCATTGATGGTGACATTGTTGAGGTTAGGATCTATACCTCTGATACCAACAAAGCGACCCTCACCTTGGTCACGTTCAATAGAAATACCGGGCAAACGCTGTAAAGATTCAGCAGCATTTTGATCTGGGAAATCACCAATACCATCGGCAGATACTACTGATACTATGTTGGTCGAATTTTTTTGCTGATTAATTGCGCTAGCCTTTCCACTGCGTTGACCGCGAGTAATAACTTCGTCAATCACCTGGCCCTTTGGAACAAGCACTATGCTGGGTAAGAGGTTTTCACCCTGACTCAAGGTCACCGTTTGAGTGATTGGTTCAAAGCCAGAATACGTAATAGTGAGTTCATATTCACCTGTGGGTAAATTTGGAAATCTAAAGGTGCCATCGGTTTTTGAAAGGGAATTACGATTCAACGATTTAATTTCAACCTTAGCGCCAGCAAAGACACTTTGGTTATTTTGATCAACCAGCTTTCCATACAAGCTTGCAGATTCTTGTGATATTGCCTGTGCAGATGCCAATGAAAGGCTGATTGCCGCCGCCACAGTGCTGAACTTGATGCTCATGGACTTTTTCCTTTAGTGAATATTAATAAAAATCGCGGACACCCTACTGAGGCTAAATGACAGATTCGTGACAGATTTTTTTCACTTTATTGAATGGCATCTTTATTCAGCTAGAAATTGCTGTTTTAAAAACTCCTTGAGCCAAAATGACCCCCTTGCAAGACCATAAAATACGGCTATTTAGGCAAAATATTACTCTTCCTTTTGTTTTACATTCATGCTTTTGTCATATCTTTGAGCCAATATGACCCTTGTATCTATGTTGCACCCTATACATGGTGTAGCAAAATTTTTAGTTGGATTCGCTCATGTCATTTTCAATGTTATCTCAGCACAAGCCGCTGATAATCACTTATTTGTTCACTGTAATAGCGGTTTTTATGGTGTGTTCAATGTCTGGAGAATTAGTCAGTTGGCAACAAATAAAATTCTCGGATGTAATAGGTGAGGGCAGCATACTGCTATTAAGCGGCTTTTGGGCGTTTGCTGTATTGGTAAGCAGACCTCCGGGTCGAGTTACCACTTTTCTGGTGCTTGGGCTTACCTTATTTACCGCATCTTCGTTAATCGATTTCTTAGACGAATTTACCGATCCTTATTCGTCGAGTACTTGGTTGAGTTTCGTTGAATCGATTCCGGCGGCAATTGGTATGCTTGTAATGTCGGTTGCTTTGTATTGGTGGCATCAAGAACAATTGTCCTTGAATCGCCAGTTGTACCGTCGTGAATTAGATTATCGATGGCACAAAGAAATCGACCCTATTACCTTGCTGTACAGAGGTAACTACTTTATTGATCGCGCGAAACAGCAAATTCCTCTGCATCAAAATACCAGTTTAGTGGTGTTTGATTTGGTCAGTTTCTCCTCAATTAATCGTCAATTTGGTTTAGCCGAAGGCGATAGAATTTTACGAGAAGTAGCTCAGCTGTTAGTGATGAATTTGCGTAGTTCTGATTTGGCATGTCGTTATGCCGGAGACAGATTTGTTGTCTTACTACCAAATACGGATTTTGATAATGCCCAGTCTATCGCATTACAAATACAAAAAAGTATTCAATCTGTTGCTTTTAAACCCCACAAAGCAAATGCGCCCTTGTTTACCCACATGAGATTTGTCTTTGATACTTTGAACCAAGGCCAACCTCTGGAACAAAGTTTACAAGCCTTGAACCAAGCTATTGATAATATGAGTGAAGTTGCTGCTTGATGCCATTAGAATATTTCACCAACAAGGATAAATTTTTACCGGCTAACTTGCTGCCTAAAGCCTTATATGAGCTAGCAGTAGCAAGAGGTGCTGATGCTCAAAAATTGCTTGTTGGTACGGGAATATTCTTACAAGATTTTGAAAACGATTCTCAAGTAAGTTGTAATCAGTTACTGACATTAATTGCTAACGCACAAACATTGAGTCAGGGTCAGGATCTAGGTTTTCAGTTTGGGCGCACCCTAATTGACTTATTGCCTGATGACATTCAAGACGTGCTTTCTAGCGCTAAGGATTTCCATCATTGCTTAAAGTTGATGGCCTTACTAAAACCCCAACTTTATCCCTTTATGTCTTCCTTTAACCACATAGATGAAGATACCCTATACCTACAGTTTTTTGATCCCATTGGGCTTGGGAAACAGCAGCGGTTTATTCAAGAAGCTAGTTGTGCAGCTCTAGTAAGTTTATCTAAACTTTGTACGGGGCGACGCCTTAAATTTTCCTTTAGTTTTCCGTTTGCTCGACCTAAATATATGTATGAGTATGAAGAAAGCTTAGGCACGCGATTGGAATTTCAAGCACCAACCTTGATGGTCAAAATAGCGCACAATGACACCCAAATTACTTGCAAAGACGCCAATCCTAAATTACATAGTTACGCTCTTAAGCAAGTTAAAACCCAATACAAAGTTCGCTACAGTTTGCTTGAACAAGTACGCTTAATATTGCGAAAAGCGCCCCAAACCACCTTGCCTGATGCTGCTGCATTATTTGATATGAGCCCTGCTTCACTCAAACGTCTGTTAAAAGAGCATAGTACCAGCTTTCAACAATTACATGATGAATTGCGCCGCCAAGAAGCCATGTATTACTTGCAGATTCAAAAATTAAAAAACGAGCAAACAGCCAGTAAAATGCGTTTTACCGACGTGAATAATTTTAGAAAAGCGGTAAAGCGCTGGACCGGTTTAACGCCTAATAAGCTGCGTTCTTTTTAAAAATCAAACCTGTTATTTTTAAATTATGGTGAAATTTTTATTGATCTAAATCAATCTTATTATATACTTTCAATAATTTCTGAAACTTCCGAATTAATTAAATGATGCAAATGACACCTATGATAGAGACCTTTGTTTTCCATTTCGGTGAAATGGGTAGCAGATGGGGATTTAACCGAACCGTTGGTCAGATACTGGCATTACTGGTGATTTCTGAAGAACCTTTAAGTGCAAACGATATTGGCGACTGCCTTGGAATATCTCGCGGTAATGTAAGCATGGGATTAAAAGAACTGAGCAGTTGGCAATTGGTGAAAACCCAATACAAGGCCGGTGATCGTAAAGACTATTACCAAGCCAAAGGCAGTATTTGGGATATGGCCAATAAAGTATTCGAAGAACGTCGTAAACGGGAAATAGACCCTACCATGTCTATTTTGCGCGACATTATGCTAGACGAAGCGGCGAATCAAAAAGAAGCCTATGCACAACAGCAAATTCATCAGATTCACGATTTGCTCGAAAACATCACCCACTGGACCCAAAGTTTACAAAGTCTTTCGCCAGAAAAACTCAATGCCTTAATGAAGCTGGGATCTGGTGTAGGTAAGGTGTTGGATTTAAAAGATAAGCTGATCCAAAAGAAAGTCGATTAGCTAGCCATTAATAGATTTTTTATTTTTTTATCGAGGTATTTTTAATGGATGCCCTCATCCTTTCGCGCATTCAATTTGCTGCGAACATTAGTTTTCACATTCTGTTTCCTACCATCACTATCGCCCTTGGGTGGCTGCTGTTTTATTTTAAACTGCGTTTTAATTTTTCCGGCCATCCAGTGTGGATGCGCGCTTATAGATTTTGGGTCAAGGTATTTGCTTTGTCTTTCGCTATGGGAGTTGTCAGCGGCATCACAATGTCTTTTCAATTTGGCACAAATTGGCCTGGATATATGGAGTCAGTGGGGAATATTGCTGGCCCCTTGTTGGCATACGAAATACTCACAGCATTTTTCTTAGAAGCCACCATGTTAGGCATAATGTTGTTTGGTTCAAATAGGGTACCTAGTTGGGTACATACCCTAGCCACCTTTTTAGTAGCCTTTGGTACAACAATGTCAGCTTTTTGGATTCTGGCCCTAAATTCTTGGATGCAAACCCCAGACGGTTTTGAAATGCGAGACGGAATCGCTCACGCCACTGATTGGTTTGCCGTTATTTTTAATCCCTCGTTTCCTTACAGACTCACACATACTTTGTTAAGTTCTGGTCTCACAGTGTGCTTTTTAGTGGCAGGTATATCGGCTTATCGTTTGCTATATAAAGATCATAAAAAAGCCCCACGATTAACGTTAAAAACCGCTGTGATTACAGCTGCCATACTGGCTCCTCTTCAAGCTTTTGTAGGTGATATGCATGGTCTAAATACCCTTGAACATCAGCCGGCGAAGGTGGCTGCTATGGAGGGTTTGTGGCATACCGTAAATGGTGCACCTTTGGTGTTATTTGGCATCCCAGATGCTGAAACGCAAACTAATAAATATGCTCTGGAAATACCCGGAATGGCCAGTTTTATTTTAACCCATGATTTCGATGGCGAGTTAAAAGGCATAAATGAATTTGAAGGTGAACATCCGCCCGTGGCACCGGTGTTTTTTAGTTTCCGTGTCATGGTTGGCATAGGGTTGCTGATGATTTTTATTTCTTGGTGGAGCACAGCTACCGTCTTACGGAAAAAATCGTTGAGTAAGTTACAACTAAAAATCTTAATTGGTATGACCTTTTCTGGCTGGGTCGCTACCTTAGCCGGTTGGTATGTAACCGAAATTGGCAGGCAACCTTTCATTGTGCATGGCGTGGTAAAAACTGCTGATGCGGTAACCACTATCGCGGGTGAAAACGTCGCCTTTACGTTGGCCATGTATATCTCAATTTATATAGTCTTACTTATTGCCTATATCAGCACCATTTTCCGCATGGCTGGAAAAGCGGTGAAAGAAGAAGAATATGATTTAACGCCACCGGGACTTCCTGAAAGTGAAAAAGGTGACGCTCAGGAGGTAGCAGCATGAACTGGTTAGATCAACACACATTAGCATTGATATTTGCAGGGTTAACCGCTTTTTCGATCTTACTTTATGCAATGCTAGATGGATACGACTTAGGCGTCGGAATCACTCTGCCAATGAACAATGAGGCATGGCGCGACACTTCTATTGCTTCTATTGGTCCCTTTTGGGATGCGAATGAAACTTGGTTGGTATTAGCCGTAGGATTGCTCTTGGTTGCTTTCCCTGCAGCCCATAGTGCCATCCTAAAAGCGCTTTATTTACCAGCCTCATTTTTGTTAATAGGCTTGATACTGCGCGGAGTGGCATTTGATTTTCGTGCCAAGGTAAAACCTGAACATAAACTACGTTGGGATTGGGTATTTAAAATTGGTTCAATAATCGCCTCATTTAGCCAAGGCTTTATGCTGGGTTTATATGTAGTTGGATTGGAATATACCTATCTTAATGTGGTTTTTGCTTTGTTCAGTGGTTTTTGTGTCACTGCTGCTTATGCGTTGATCGGAAACGCTTGGTTGATATTAAAAACCACAGATGAAATTCAACTTCACGCTATCAAGCGCTGCAGGCAGTCAGGCATGTTGGCCTTTTTCGGTATCTTAGCGGTAAGCTTGATTAATCCTATTGTAAACGTCAATGTGCTGAATGTGTGGACGTCTCCACCTTTTGCTTACTTCTTTGCCATTATCCCTATCACTTGTTTCGCCATGTTTGCCATTGGATACAAGGTGTTGAAAGATTTACCTCTAGAGGATGATCAGGGTGCTGGACTGCCATTTTTAATGAGTTGCGTAATATTTTTTACCAGCTTTGTCGGATTAGCCTTGAGCTTTTACCCTTATGTGGTACCGAATCAGTTAACTATTTATCAAGCGGCGAGTTCAGCTGAGTCTCTGAATATTATATTTATAGGCGCGGTATTTGTTGTACCTGTGATTGCTGCTTACACAGTGTTTGCGTATTTTACTTTCCGAGGAAAAGCGGACGAATTGAAATACTACTAATCTGTAAAAAGCTACCTTGATTTATACGCAAGCTTAGCTGCATTTTGTTCCCAGTTTTGCCCATCAAAGTCGACGATACTGACATATTTGGGCAATCTTTTAAGCGCATTCACATTGATACTAATGCCATCTGGATTTGAGCGCGGAGTATAAAATGCTTTAACGCCACAATGTTTACAAAAAGTGTGTTGGGCAACACCAGTGTTGAACTTATAATTGCTAAGAGAATCGTCACCGGACAATAGTGTAAAGTCTCGTAGTGGAATAATAATCTGTACCAAGCCGAACATTTTGCAAATACTGCAATTACATCTTTCACACTCTACTGAATCGGGCAATTCAACCTCGAATTTCACCGATTCACAATGGCAACTTCCTTGGTATTTCATAGTTTTCTCTGATTATTATTCGCGCATCATTTGATTAATCAACGTACAATATTACCGACATTAGTAGCGGATAGGCAAGACTGATGATCACATTTATTCCCATAAAAGGGATTAATTTTCTTATATCCCTGTGTTTCAAATATTTTGATAAGCCTTTAAAACAAAATAAGCCCAGTGACATCAAAACTAATAAAAGGTAAGACCAATTTGGGAGGTCGTTAAGCGTCAAAATTAAAAAACAGGTATAGGTTGCGATTATCCACTGCAACAGATACATCCATTTCCCATTTTCTTCTCCATAAAATATGATGAAGTGTTTACGACCCGCTTGTTTGTCTGCCTCTACGTCCGGATATTGATTCAATAACAATAAATTGTTTACTAGGCAAAACACCGGGATGCTGTAAATAAGCAGTTGGTCATCAAAACTTCCTGTCATTACAAAAAAGCTTCCAACCACCATTACTAGCCCGAAACCAATACCAGGAGCAATCAAACACAAGATAGGCATTCGGTTGATCAAGGGTGTATAAAATAACACGCAAGCTAAACCAAGTAAGCCCAATGGAATCAGCACCCAGCTTACTTTGATCACAAAAAATAAACCTATACAGAAGACTATTACTGCAAGTAAATAACCTGTCCATTTAACTGCATTAGCCGCTTTGGGATTTATAGGTAGAGCGCCACTCCCTCCGCTGAATGGTGTACGTTGTGTGTTGGTGTCTAGGTTTGATTTAAAATCTTGATATTCATTTAGCATATTCACGCTAGCGTGAGCGAGCACAGCAGCAATAAAGCATAAAACAACACTAACAAGATCATAGGAATATTCTTTGTGACTAGCATAGGCTAATGCCACTAATACACAAAGCGGTGCTAGAACTAAAAATGGGGGTCTAGCGGTAGCAAAAAGAGTTCTAATCATCTTGTTCCTTAAGTTTTATCCTTGCATCAGCCTTATTTGAGTTTGGTATTAGATAAGGAAAGTTGACTAGGGAACATTGCCAACAATTTAATCAAATACTTATTGCTAATATACACATACCTAGAAATTAGGGATATTTTTATGGTGAATACTTACCTTATTCTATCTTTGCTAATCTAAAAGCCTATTATTCGTTTTTAATCGATTGTTTGGCGTTACATCGAAGTGCGTTGTTGAATATTTTTGATACTTTCCCCGTAGCAACAATCTTATTCCCCTCTTGAACTTTAAACTTAAATCCTTCCGTTAACTTACCATTCAAGAGTTCAGGACTTAAAAAAGTAAAATAAGCATAAGCAGACTGACCAGGCATTATTTGATTTGTCCCTACATATTCATGGACAGCATCTAATAAAACCTCTTCCAATCCAAAATCATGCTTTCCACGGTATGATGAAAATACTGGTGTTTTTCTGCCACCATCACTAGTGCTCAAAAACTTTAAATCTACTGAAATATCAAAGTCGCGAGTTATCATTTTTTACTTAACACTTGTTATATGTTTTCGTAAATTGAAAAAACACCATTCTCATCATGAAACAATCCTTTGCTCTCATATTTACATTCACCGTTCTTTTTTAAACCAGCACCAATATATCCAAAATTAACTAGACTTTGCGTTCTGCTTGCTCGTTCTAATATTCCCAAAGCTTCTATGTGAAGACTTCGATTGATCAAATTCACGTATGATTTCCATTTTTCGGAATCATAGTTGCCAGTGATTGAAATTATCTCGCAACCAGAAGAATCATAATTAAATTTGCCTACTACTTTGGCAATCAATTTAAACTCAGTTTCAGTATTTCGCAATTCAATAACTTTAACAGGAAATGTACTACCACCGGAGTTTGCATGAAATGACATTACTAAAAAAATAAAGATAGTAAGTAATCTACTCTTTAGCATATAACGCCATTTTAAGCTGTAGGACGGCGCATTGGTGGAACATCTGTCTACATATGACATTTACTCACCGCCGCCACCGCAATCACCAGAATCACTGTAATTACTTCCCGACGTTGATAATGTATCGCCATGGGAATTGCAATTTGGGGATAATCCTAATTGTCGCGTTTTGAACTTTGCTAGTATTACTCCAAATATTGGAACAGCTATCATGATAAAAATAAGCCACTTTTTTGCTAAGGAAGATAGAAATAAATCCTCAGCAACTGAGATACCGACAGAAATGAGTATCGATGAGTACACAAGGCCTGTGAGAATTAAAATAATGGTGCTTGTTTCCAATGCTATTCAATCCTCTTAGCTATATGACAATTAAATCTTGACCCAAAGGAACGTTATTATCTCAAAAGTAAGCCCATGTTCCTCTTTTCTTTACTAATAACAAATATATGAAGCCTATGCCAGCGATAGTGTTCTGAAGATGATCCATTTCTTTTAATGGGAGAATCTTTTTTGGTAAAAGCGCTTATCTCGGTTGGTAAACGAGTTAGCCAGTTATGGCGTGACTGTTACGGAAGCAAGTAGCTTATCGTGATGATAATTTCTGTTAAACGTGTCGTTAGCCGTTCTCCAGCCCATTTTCTGCTCTTTGCTTTCTGATTTCGTCTTTGCTTGATTCAACTCTGTTACGAATTTCATTGAAGCCATTTTCGATTTCTTTATAAATTTCCTTATTTGTGTCTTTGGGTGTGAAATGGTTTGGTTTTTCAGCATGCCAAATCAAAGCACTATCAATCAGTGCAACCCAATTGTCAGGGTCTGAGCCTGCATATTCATTTATTGGGGAGCCAATCATATATTTAAGAGAAGAATAAAGAGCAGGATCTCCAGATGGTTCTAATTCTGGATTCGCCATTAAGTATGCCCTAAATCGAATCTGACCAACGTAATACCATTTTACAGCCTCGTTTTTCTCATCTTCTCCGAAAAGTTTGGCTGCTAGGATCAAGTAAGTAGCTGGGTGTTTGCTCTCGATCCCTTCCTTAAGTTCGTCACTTGATTGCTCAAAGAAATCAGATGTTGCAAAGCAATTTTGAATAACCAAATGGCTTAATATAGATATGAATACAAAATATTTGAAAGTTTTCACCGTCAATCACTCTCTCCCTTAGAATAGCTAACGTCGCAAACAGCGACTGAACGTTATAGAAGTCAAGCACAAGCGCTTATTGCTTGAGCTTCGCTGCTTCGCCTTGCTAAGTGATGTTAGAACACCGGTTGCCATATACCACCTTGTTGATACTGTAATTCTACAGTTTTCAGAAGCTTACCTTGAGTATGAACCCGAACATTATTGGTTAGAAACCGATTCAGTACCAAATACAAATATTCTACAAGCTCTGAATCAGGTTCACCTTCATAGAACTTAGTCTAACTGCTGTATTTCAATACCTGCATGCTTTTCCAGTCTTTGCGTCAGGGGTTCAGCCATAGCAGAAGCGGGTGTCCAGAAGCCACCTTTTACCTTTGGTATATCTTTAGCAATGCATAGAGCTGCCTGCACTAACATTTTTGCAGTAGAACCGTATCCAGGGTCTCTATCACCTGTTACTTGCACTACTTGATTTTCGCCATTTGATAGCTCAGCGTAAAAACGCATGTCGAACATCCCTTTTAACTGTTCTTTTTTACTTGGACCTTCGCCAGGTTTGGGAAGCACATACTTTTCCAATATGCTGCGAATTGGGCTGATACTCGCACCTAAATAAAAGGCACCTAAGCCAAAGGTAAACTTCTTCGCTTGCTTACTGTTTTTAGCCGACATCGCCTCGTCATATAAAAAGTTTTCCCCATACATATCGCCCAAAAGTGCGTTACTTCTGTGGACTATACGTTCATTGATCGAAGCCATCACAAAGGGCATAGTCCAGATATTCAGTTCTTTATCAAATTCGGCTTTTTTATGATTTTTCTGGCGCTGGGTGTAGTTATGATCTTCTGGACATAAAACATAAGGATTCACTAATACCTTTTTTAGTTTTGGATTACGTTTAGTCTCTTTCAAAATATTCATCATGCTGGCAATAGTGCCACCAGATGCACCGCCTTTTAACTTTCTCACGCGCATTTTAATGCTTAGGGCTGGTTGTTGGGTTTTCTCTAAGGCTAATTGTTGCGACTTAAAAACGCCTAAATCAGAAGGAACGGAATCAAAACCGCAGCTATTGATAATACGTGCACCTGTCTGTTTAGCCTGTTCATGATATTTATTAATCATTGCGTAAATCCACTGTGGTTCGCCGGTTAAGTCACAGTAGTCAGTGCCAGTTTTAACACACATTTTCACCATAGGTTCGCCATATAAAGCATATGGACCCACGGTTGAAATAATTACCTTTGTTTTTAGGCAAATTCGTTCAATTAGTACTTCGTTTTCTGCATCAGCGACAAAATGCGGTACCTGTTCTAATCCGAATTTTTCTTTTACTTCTAGCAATTTCGATTCGTTTCGCCCGGCCATCGCCCAGCTTATCTTTTCGTCATCATAGTCTGCCAAGTATTCACACATGATTTGACCTACAAATGAAGTCGCTCCATAAAGAATAAAGTCGAATTTGTCTGATTTTTTTGCCATTTTTAAATCCAGTTGGTTCAAGATAAGTGAAGCTCATCGGCATAGACTACAGGTTTATGCTATTGAGAAAACATTATTTGCTTAATTCTAGAATATACTCTTCTTTTATACCCATTGATCAAATATGTTCCATATGGAACATATTCACAGGCATAAAAAAACCGGTGCGATGCACCGGTTTTTAGATTTGACTGGTAAAGCGATTATTTACGTAACTTTTGAATCAGTCTAAGTTGCGCAATGGCTTCTGCTAATTCTACGGCTGCTTCAGCATAATTGAAGTCAGACGCACTAGCATTTGCTATTTTATCTTCAGCGTGTTTTTTAGCATCAAGGGCAGCAGCTTCATCTAAGTCATCAGCTCGTACTGCTGTATCAGCCAGTACAACCACTTGACCAGGCTGAACTTCTAGCGTTCCGCCGGCTACATAAATGAGCTCTTCTTCGCCGTATTGCTTAACGACTCGCACCATACCAGGCTTAATTCCAGTAATTAAAGGTGTATGACCAGGATAAATACCTAACTCACCTTCTGTACCTGTAACTTGCATGTGCTCAACAAGACCCGAAAAAATCGAATCCTCTGCGCTAACTACATCCAAGTGAACTGTCATTGCCATGTTGGGCCTCCTGTAATCTAGCCGTTAGGTGATTACTTTTTCGCTTTCTCAATTGCTTCTTCGATAGAACCAACCATGTAGAACGCTTGTTCTGGTAGGTCATCGTACTCACCTTCAAGAATGCCTTTAAAACCAGCAATCGTATCTTTTAGCGCTACATACTTACCAGGAGAACCAGTAAATACTTCTGCTACGAAGAAAGGTTGAGATAAGAAACGTTGAATCTTACGAGCACGTGATACCACTTGCTTGTCTTCTTCTGAAAGCTCGTCCATACCTAGGATTGCGATGATGTCTTTCAATTCTTTATAACGTTGAAGAACTGATTGAACACCACGTGCAGTGTCGTAGTGGTCTTGACCAATTACAAGAGGATCAAGCTGACGTGAAGTAGAATCTAGTGGGTCAACCGCTGGATAAATACCTAAAGACGCGATATCACGAGACAATACAACTGTTGCATCTAAGTGAGCAAAGGTAGTGGCTGGTGATGGGTCAGTTAAGTCATCCGCTGGTACGTATACCGCTTGGATTGAAGTTATTGAACCCGTTTTAGTTGACGTAATACGTTCTTGTAGAACACCCATTTCTTCAGCAAGTGTTGGCTGGTAACCTACCGCAGAAGGCATACGACCTAACAATGCAGATACCTCTGTTCCCGCTAGAGTATAACGATAGATGTTATCTACGAAGAAAAGAACGTCACGGCCTTCATCACGGAATTTTTCAGCGATAGTTAGACCTGTCAAAGCAACACGTAGACGGTTACCCGGTGGTTCATTCATCTGACCATATACTAGTGATACTTTATCTAGTACGTTTGATTCATTCATTTCGTGGTAGAAGTCATTACCCTCACGAGTACGCTCACCAACACCAGCGAATACTGAATAACCGCTGTGCTCGATTGCGATGTTACGGATAAGCTCCATCATGTTAACAGTTTTACCAACACCGGCACCACCAAACAGACCAACTTTACCACCTTTCGCGAATGGGCATACCAAGTCGATTACTTTGATACCAGTTTCAAGTAATTCAACTGAACTTGATTGGTCTTCGTAGCTTGGCGCTTCACGGTGAATAGACATTTTCTCTTCTTCACCAATTGGGCCAGCTTCATCGATAGGGTTACCTAATACGTCCATGATACGGCCTAGAGTAGCTGTACCTACTGGAACTTGAATTGGTTCACCAGTGTTATCTACTGGGATACCACGTCGTAAACCATCGGTAGTACCTAGCGCGATTGAACGCACAACACCACCACCAAGCTGTTGTTGTACTTCCAATGTTAGTCCTGCTAAGTCACCTTCGGTCACTTTTAGTGCATCGTATACACGAGGTACTTGATCTTGTGGATATTCAATATCCACAACAGCACCTATGATTTGGACGACCTTACCTTGACTCATAATTTGTCCTCTTAAACTTAAAATTCTTTACCTAAACCGCAGCAGCACCACCGACAATTTCGCTGATTTCTTGCGTAATTGCGGCCTGACGCGCTTTGTTATATACCAACTGCAACTCATCAATAAGGTTACCAGCGTTATCGGTAGCGGCTTTCATTGCTACCATTCGCGCAGCTTGTTCTGAAGCTGCATTTTCTACCACGCCTTGGTAAACCTGAGACTCTATGTAACGCTTCATCAAACCTTCTAAAATTTCTTTCGGGTCTGGTTCATAGATGTAGTCCCAACGATGTTGCAGCGCCTGATCTTCCGATTTAGGCAAAGGCAACAGTTGATTGATCAATGGTTCTTGCGACATAGTATTCACAAAGCTGTTGTAGCATAAATAAATGCGATCTAATTCGCCTTTGTCGTATGCTTCTAACATGACTTTTACTACACCAACGACACTGCTTAACGTTGGTTTGTCACCTAAGCCTGATTCAGCAGCAAGTACTTCACCACCGTATCGCCCAAAGAATCCAATCGCTTTTGAACCAAGGGCTGCAAACTTAACGTTTACGTCCTGTTCTTTATAATGACGAATTTTTTGAGCAACAGCTTTAAACTCGTTAGTGTTCAAACCACCGCATAGACCGCGATCCGTTGACACTACGATAAAACCTACGTTTTTCACCTCACGCTCTTCCAAATATGGATGGCGATATTCGAGGTTACCGTTTGCAATATGACCAATCACTTTTAGCATTGCTTCTGCATATGGACGGCCAGAGCTCATACGCTCTTGTGCACGCTTCATTTTTGAAGCAGCAACCATTTCCATTGCACTGGTAATCTTTTGAGTATTTTTAATACTCCCAATTTTACCTTTTATCTCTTTTCCGCTAGCCATGACAATCTCTCCGATTACTCAACAATGCGCCCCGCATTTAACGAGGCGAATTGATTACCAAGTTTGGGTTGCTTTGAATGTATCAAAAGCTTCTTTTAGTTGGTTTTCAATATCATCGTTGTAGTTACCCGTTTCGTTGATTGTCTTCATCAACTCAGCTCTTTCATTGTTCATGTAAGAGTGTAGGGCAGCTTCAAAATCTAATACTTTGTTTAGCTCGATATCTTTTAGATAGCCTTTTTCAGCAGCAAACAATGAAACTGCAGTTTCACCCACAGACAGTGGTGCATACTGGTTTTGCTTCATTAATTCAGTTACTCGCTCACCGTGCTCTAACTGTTGACGCGTTGCTTCGTCAAGGTCAGATGCAAACTGAGAGAAAGCTGCTAGTTCGCGATACTGTGCTAGTGCTAGACGAATACCACCACCAAGCTTTTTGATGATCTTGGTTTGTGCAGCACCACCAACACGAGATACCGAAATACCGGCGTTAACCGCAGGGCGAATACCCGCGTTAAACAAGTCAGTTTCTAAGAAGATCTGACCGTCGGTAATTGATATTACGTTTGTAGGTACGAAGGCTGATACGTCACCTGCTTGTGTTTCGATGATAGGTAGTGCGGTTAATGAACCTGTTTTACCTTTCACTTCACCGTCAGTGTATTTTTCTACATAGTTCGCGTTTACACGAGCTGCACGCTCAAGTAGACGTGAGTGAAGATAGAAAACGTCACCAGGATAAGCTTCACGACCTGGCGGACGACGAAGAAGTAGTGACACTTGACGATAAGCAACCGCTTGCTTTGACAAATCATCATATACGATAAGTGCATCTTGTCCGCGGTCACGGAAGTATTCACCCATAGTACAGCCAGAATATGCTGACAAATATTGTAATGCAGCAGACTCAGACGCAGAAGCAGCAACGATAATAGTGTGCGCCATTGCGTTGTGTTCTTCTAACTTACGTACTACGTTAGCAATAGTAGATGCTTTTTGACCGATAGCTACGTATACACATTTAACACCAGTAGTTTTCTGGTTAATGATGGCATCGATAGCTAAAGCCGTTTTACCTGTTTGACGGTCACCGATAATCAACTCACGCTGACCACGACCGATTGGAATCATAGAGTCAACAGACTTATAACCAGTTTGTACTGGTTGGTCTACTGATTGACGCTCGATTACACCAGGGGCAATTTTTTCTACAGGTTCAAAACCTTCAGCGTCAATTGCGCCTTTACCATCAATTGGCTCACCAAGCGTATTCACAACGCGACCAAGTAGAGCTTCGCCTACTGGTACTTCAAGAATACGACCTGTTGAGTTAACTTTTACACCTTCCTGAAGGTCTGCGTATGGACCCATTACAACCGCACCTACTGAATCTCTTTCAAGGTTTAGTGCAATGGCGTAACGTCCGCCAGGAAGTTCAATCATTTCACCTTGCATAACATCTGCAAGGCCGTGAATACGAATGATACCGTCAGTTACACCAACGATAGTTCCTTCATTTCGCGCTTCACTTTTTACATCAAACTGTTCAATTCTCTTTTTGATCAGTTCTGCAATCTCAGTGGAATTAAGTTGCATGCTCTTATCCCCGTTATGCTTGCAACGCGTCTTTTAGACGGTTCAATTTAGAATGTACGGAACCATCGATCACTGTGTCACCGGCTCTGATAATTACCCCGGCAACTAATGTTGGATCCACGTTACAATTAAGCTGTATTTTGCGCGCAAATCGTTTTTCTAGTGCGGCACCGATGTTGGCTTGTTGCTCAGAGCTAAGTTCTGTAGCAGATGTCACTTGAACATCTAATACTTTGTCATACTCTGTCTTAAGTTGAATGAAGCTATCTGCTATTGCAGGTAGTGCAACTAAACGGCCATTTTCAGCTAAAACTTTTACTAAGTTTTGGCCATGTTCATTTAATTGGTCACCACATACAGCAACAAAAATTTCGCCAAGCTTAGAGGCAGCTACTGCGCCAGTAAGTAAGCCTTGCATTTCTTCATTTTTCGCAACTTCACCAGCAAAAACTAACATTTGTTGCCAGTTTTCTACGTCGGATTTTTCTACCGCAAAATCAAAAGCAGCTTTTGCATAGGGACGAGCGATAGTTGTCAATTCAGACATTTCGCTCTCCCTTACAATTCTTCGACAAGTTTTTCAACAATGTCATTTTGTGCCTGAGCATCAATCTCACGTTGAAGAATACGCTCTGCACCCACAATAGCTAATGCTGCTACTTGTTTGCGAAGTTCTTCTTTCAAACGGTTCTTTTCTGCTTCGATTTCTGCGTATCCTTGCGCAATAATTTTTTCGCGTTCAGCGTTACCTTTTTCAGTTTCTTCAGAAACTAACTGGTTAGCACGCTTCTTCGCTTGGTCGATGATTTCTGCAGCCTGTGCTTTAGCATCTTTAAGTTGCTCAGTTGCTTTCGCTTGAGCAAGTTCTAGATCTTTTTCAGCACGTTCTGACGCAGCCAAACCATCTGCAATAGTCTTTTGACGATCTTCAATTGCTTTCATCAGTGGTGGCCATACATATTTCATGCAGAACCAAACAAACACAGCAAAAGCAATTAACTGACCGATAAGAGTGGCGTTAATATTCACGTCCGCTCCTCCTTAATAAGTTCGCTAAAAACGTGGATTAAAGTAAATATTCCGGTGGAGCGAACAATAGGAATAATGCGATACCTACACCGATCATCGCGATGGCGTCGATAAGACCTGCTACGATAAACATTTTTACTTGTAGAGTAGGTGCCAATTCAGGCTGACGAGCTGCAGACTCAAGGAATTTGCCGCCCAAAAGACCGAAACCGATAGCGGTACCAAGGGCACCCATACCAATTAGAATAGCAACAGCGATTGCAAGCATGTTAAATCTCCGATTTATAGTTAAGTTAAAAATTAAAAGTTAAAAAATATATAGCTAAAAACAGTTATTTCTAATGGTCTTCACTAGCCAAGCTTAGATACACGATGGTCAACATCATGAAAATAAAGGCTTGTAATGGAAGTACCAAAATGTGGAATACGGCCCACATAAAGTGTAACGGCAATTGTGCTAAACCAATTGTCGCTATCAAAATAAATATCAATTCTGAAGCATATAGGTTACCGAACAAACGCAGTGCTAACGACAATGGTCTAGCAAGCAAGGTAACGGTTTCAAGAATAAAGTTCACTGGAATAAACGCCCAATGACCAAAAGGCTGCATAGTAAGTTCTTTAGTGAAACCACCCACACCTTTCATTTTGATTGAATAGTATAGAATTAGTACAAACACACCTAATGCAAGTGCAAATGTAAGGTTTAAGTCAGTAGTAGGTACAAACTTGAAATATACCTGAGAAGGCTCCATTCCAAATCCATATTGCCCAACTAAACCCGCTAACATTGGAAGTACATCTACCGGCACCAAATCCATAAGGTTCATGAGCAGAACCCAACAAAAGATGGTTAAGGCTAGTGGTGCAATTAATGCACTTTTACCGTGGAAGGTACTTTTTACGTTGTCGTCAACAAAGTCGTACACTAACTCGACAAATGCCTGTAACTTACCCGGCACGCCAGTAGTGGCTTTTTTTGCAACGCTACGGAAAATGAAAATGAATACCAAACCTAGCAAAATCGATATCGCAAGCGTATCTATATGCCAAACCCAAAAACCAGCATCGTTACAAGCATAGTTGAAGCCGATACCTTCTTCGGTAGAGCACATTTTTGCATTGGTTAAATGGTGTTTGATGTATTCTTCGGTACTATCGTACGCCATTGTTTACCCCAAATTGTGTAATTTAAAAATCTTTACTTTCTTTTCTACGTTCTTTTATTCAGTTGCCATTTTAACTAAGCACTGTGACGTAAAAAAAACATAGCGGCCCACTGGCTCACCATGGTTATTGCATAGGCACCTAATAAAAATAACGGGTGGGTGCCAAATTGTGCAAAAGCAATAACAAAAAATAGGGTTGTAAGAGCAAGCTTAATCTTCATTCCTTGACTCAAACTACGCGCAACTTCCTGATTCTTGGTTGCGCCTGCATATCGGAATACCCAATACGCAAAAATACTATGCGGTATGATAAAACTGAGAACACCAAACACAACAGCGATTACGTATGCTGACCAAAAAAGTGCAGTTAAAATTATTATCCCGATTCCGGTAAGTATTTGTACCAAAACTCCTTTTAAGGCTAGGGATTTTCCATCTGCTGCTAAATGTGTTTGCATTCACCTATACACCTTAGGTGTCATACCTTTATATAGAGCGCGAGAAGTATACTTTGAATGCAAAAAAATTCAACCATAAAGCCAAATTATTAAACGCATTTTCAACATTAATTTGCGCAATAGTAGTATTTAAATCAATACCTTTGCACTTTGCTTCTCACTAAAAAGGTGCAATCAATGAAGAATGCACTTTTTATTTACTCTTCGGTTTGTAAATGTGCCAGTATGCCGTCTAATTGATCCAAGCTGGAAAATTCGATGGTCACCTTGCCTTTACCCCGATTATTGTGTGCAATCTTAACAGGTGCACCGAACTTGTCTGTAAGACTGTTGGCTAATCTCTTCACATCAGGATCAACTTCAGGTTTGGCTTTTTTATCAGCGGCAGGGGCTTGTTCACCAGACAGTAGTTTCCGTACCAGCTCTTCAGTCTCGCGTACGGTAAGTCCAGTTTCAGCGATTTGTTTTGCAATGTTGGCTTGTTCTTGACCATCAATGGCTAGCAACGCTCTAGCATGACCCATGTCGATATCGCCGTGCTCGAGCAGTGTTTTAACCTCAGCTTCTAAGCCATTGAGGCGAAGAATATTGGTGACTGTGGTGCGCGATTTTCCTACTGCATCTGCAACTTGTTGATGAGTAAGATTAAATTCTACCATTAGGCGCTCTAAAGCTTGCGCTTCTTCCATGGCATTTAGATCTTCACGCTGAATGTTTTCAATCAGTGCCATCGCAACAGCAGCATCATCTGGAATACTCTTAACCAAACAAGGCACTTTTTCCAGTCTTGCTAGCTGAGCTGCTCGCCAGCGACGCTCACCTGCGATAATTTCGTATTTGTCTTTACCGACAGCTCTAACCACTATTGGTTGAATAATGCCTTGGGCTTTAATTGAAGCTGATAATTCTTCCAAGGCTTCGGTAGCCATGTCTTTTCTTGGTTGGTATTTACCAGGTTGCAAAAACTCAATTGGCAATTGTTGGAGTTCACTTTCTTCAACATTTGCATCAGCATTTTCGGCATTATGTTTATCAGCACTGCGTTGACTTGTGGCAAGCAATGCGTCTAGTCCTCGTCCGAGCCCTTTTGGTTTTGGCGCCATATTGATTAACCTCGATAAACCTTTTGTTTATTTTTATTGTGCAGCTTTTTCTGTTTGCTTTTGCCTGCGAATGATTTCACCAGCCAGTGCTAAGTAAGCTTTTGCACCTGCTGATGATTTATCATAGTACATGGCTGGGGAACCAAAACTAGGCGCTTCAGCCAAGCGAACATTACGCGGAATCACAGTGCGATATACTTGATCGCCAAAATGTCGTTTCAGTTGTTCTGATACATCATTCGCCAAGCGATTACGTGGATCATACATGGTGCGTAACACACCTTCTATCTTTAAATTAGGATTTACCACTGATGCCAATTTGCCAATGGTATCCATAAGCGCGGTTATCCCTTCCAGCGCATAGTATTCACATTGCATTGGTACCAATACAGAATCTGATGCTGCTAGAGCATTCACCGTGAGCTGATTCAGCGAAGGCGGACAATCAATAAAGATAAAATCATAGTCTTTGCAAATAGGTGCAATCGCATTTCTAAGCCTGACTTCTCGAGCGAAGACTTCCATCAGCTTTATTTCTGCAGCAGTAACATCTGAGTTACCCGCAATTAGATCATACTTACCTGACGTATCTTTAATGATCACTTCAGACGCAGGTTTTTCTTCGATAAGAAGTTCGTAGCAGGTACTGTCGACTTCATATTTATCAACCCCTGATCCCATAGTAGCGTTGCCTTGAGGGTCAAGATCGATAAGCAATACTTTACGTTTAGTCGCTGCCATAGACGCAGCAACATTCACCGCAGTCGTAGTTTTACCTACACCACCTTTTTGATTTGCGATGGAAATTACTCTGGCCAAAATATATCCTGCTATTGTTGTCTAATTTTAACCAAATGGCGCTCGCCTTCTAATTGAGGCACTACAAGCTTTTCAGTGTTTACAACGGTAAAACCGGCTGGGATGTCTGCTAATTCAGCCTTGTTTAACTGCCCCTTTAAAGCTAAAAATTCGCCAGTGGGTGCGACTAAATGTTCACACCAACTTAGCATATCAGACATTGACGCAAAAGCGCGAGATAAAATGCAATCAAAGCCTATCGAAGGTTGAAATTCTTCTACACGCGCTTGAATTGCGTTGACATTTTTTATGTCTAACTCAAACAGCGCTTGTTTTATAAACCGAATACGTTTACCTAAAGAATCAATCAAAGTGAACTCAACTTCAGGTAACATAATGGCAAGTGGCAAACCTGGTAGTCCAGGTCCGGTGCCTACATCAGCTACCCGAGCACCGCTTACAAAAGGCGTCACAACAATGGAATCCATAATGTGTTTCACTAACATCTCGTTAGGATCTCGTACTGAACTCAAATTGTAAGCCTTATTCCACTTATGCATAAGATTCACTAAGCCTACGAGTTGTTGCTCTTGTTTATTCGTTACCGACAAATTTGTTTCAGCAATCAGCGCTTGCAGCGCGGGAAGCAAATCCGACATTAAGCACTTTTCCGCAACATTTGATGTTTTTTCAAGTACACCAATAACAATGAAATCGCCGCTGGGGTTATGCCTGAAATTCTTGATGCCTTACCAATGGTTTCAGGTCTTGCTTGTTCAAGTTTTGCGACAACTTCATTTGAAAGTCCGCTCACGCTTTTATAATCGAAATCTTCCGGTAACAAGGTATTTTCGTGGCGTAGTGTCTTAGCAATTTCGTCTTGTTGTCGAGCAATATAGCCTGCGTACTTAATTTGGATTTCCACTTGCTCAGCCGCTTTTTCATCCAGCACTGATGGACCTAAAGAATCAATCGTCATTAATTTTTCATAGCTGATTTCAGGACGTCGCAATAATTCCTCTAATGAGGCTTCTTTGCTGATTGGATTCTTAAGAATTTGATTCAAACTTTCAGTCGCGGCATGTTTAGGGTGCACCCAAGTTTTGGCCAAGCGCGCTTTTTCTTGTTCAACCGCTTCCATTTTTTGTTCAAATGCTGCCCATCGCTCGTCATCAACTAAGCCTACTTGTCTACCAAGTTCTGTTAAACGAACATCTGCGTTATCTTCTCTCAACAATAAACGATATTCGGCTCGACTGGTGAACATTCGATAAGGTTCTTTGGTACCTAAGGTCGCTAGGTCATCTATAAGAACGCCCATGTAAGCTTGGTCTCTACGAATTTCTAAAGCCGGTTTTTCCATTGCTTGTAAGGCAGCGTTTGCGCCAGCAATTAGGCCTTGAGCACCTGCTTCTTCGTACCCTGTTGTACCATTAATTTGACCAGCAAAGAACAGGCCTTGGATAAATTTAGTTTCCAGACTTTGTTTTAAGTCTCTAGGATCAAAAAAGTCATATTCAATAGCATAGCCTGGACGAATTATGTGTGCGTTTTCAAACCCTTTAATAGAGTGGATGAGCTTGGTTTGCACATCAAATGGCAAGCTAGTCGATATCCCGTTTGGATAGACTTCTATGCTGTTAAGGCCTTCAGGCTCTACGAAAATCTGATGTGAATCTTTATCAGAAAAACGCATTATTTTATCTTCAATTGAAGGGCAGTATCTCGGACCAACACCTTCAATAACACCCGTATACATAGGTGATCTGTCTAATCCAGAACGAATAATCTCATGCGTATTTTCGTTTGTATGGGTGATGTAACAAGAAATTTGACGAGGATGATCTTCTACCTTCCCCATAAAAGAAAATACAGGAAGTGGAGTGTCCCAAGGTTGTTCTTGCATGACTGAATAATCGAGAGTTCTAGCATCTAATCGCGCTGGTGTACCCGTTTTTAACCTGTCCACTCGAAACGGCATTTCGCGTAAACGTTGGGCAAGTGCAATGGAAGGTGGATCGCCTGCGCGACCGCCTTTGTAATTTTCTAATCCAATGTGAATTGTACCGCCTAAAAAAGTACCTACAGTAAGTACAACAGTTCGGGCTTTAAATTTAAGCCCCATCTTAGTCACTACACCTGTTACTTTTTCGTTCTCTACAATTAAATCATCACAAGATTGCTGGAAGAGTGTCAGATTTTCTTGGTTTTCCAACATTTGCCGTATAGCTATACGATACAAAGATCTATCGGCTTGAGCACGAGTAGCTCTTACCGCAGGGCCTTTGGATGAATTTAAGGTACGAAATTGAATGCCAGCTTTATCAATGGCCTTTGCCATTGCACCACCTAAGGCATCAATTTCTTTGACCAAATGTCCTTTACCAATGCCTCCGATAGCTGGATTACATGACATTTGCCCAAGAGTCTCAATACTGTGAGTCAATAATAGAGTATCCGCACCCATTCGCGCAGCCGCGAGAGCAGCTTCAGTACCTGCATGACCACCACCTACAACAATTACGTCAAAGTCTTTTTGGAAAAACATTGGTTACTCTCATTAATAGAAATTATCGACACCCTCAAAAAAGGGCGCATAGTGTATATGAGTCTGCGCTTATTTTAAATGATTATTAATTGAACAATAGGCGTTTTTTTATCGAGTTTTTCACCTTGGTTAAAATTACCTCGATTTTAAATATAAAAAGATCTCTTTATATAGATCTCTATTATTATTCTTATTAAGCACAAGGGTTTCTGTGGAAAACTCATTTTTTATATTATTTTTCATATCGTTACAGCGATCATAATCCATGTATAAATCTGGTATATCTGGCTGAAATCTTATGTATAACCACCCTAGTTATCCACAGCGAAAAAAACATAATTTTTTATTCAGATCCTGTCCTTGAATTATGAACAAGGTTATTAGCATCTTATCCACAGGCAACTTTCATTTGGAAAATTTTTCTGTCTATAGTGAATAATATTCCTAATCTGTTTTAATAAATTTAAAAATATACAATTAAATCAATAATTTAACTATTGGCATTATTTTAGCTTTCCATGAACCACAAAAGATTAATTTAAAAAATTGTCATGGAGAACATCATGAGAAATTCATTCTATGTAAAATTAAAATTGGCTTTCTTCGCTATTTTCGCAACGCTTTTGTCCGCTTGTGCTACCGTCGATGGTATGGGACAAGATATAGAATCAGCAGGTGAAGAAATTCAAGACGCAGCCGACAGCGAATAGTAATCACCATAGCCCTTTGCATGAATGCAAAGGGCTTTTTTGTCTTTTTATCCCATGCAGATATCTAAGCCTAAACTTTTTAAAGTCTTAGAAAACCTAAGCACAAATTTCTGGGCGATTCCTTTTACATTTTTATTTACCGCAATCGCCATGGTATTTGTGGTTCGGTTTCTAGATTCGGTTCAAGGCGTCACAGAACTGCCGGTGTTATCTTGGATGTATAGCATAGGGCCAGACAATGCTAGAGCTATGTTGTCTTCATTGTCAGGGGCTATCATTTCAGTCACGGGTATCGCTTTTTCAATGATCATTGTGACCCTCACATTAGCGTCGAAACAATTCGGGGCCAGGCTGATCCGCAATTTTATGCAAGACAAAAACACTCAAGTCTCTTTAGGGATTTTAGTATCGAGTTTTGCTTTTTGTTTCATATTACTTGGATTTATCCGAGATCAAGATGTCGAAGAATATGTGCCAGGCGTTGGTCTACTTTTATCCTTTGGCATTAGTATCGCTGTATTAATTACCATCATATTTTTAATTCATCATGTGGCCAACGCAATTCAAGCGGAAAATGTGATTAGTGCCTGTTGGCAAAAGCTTTGTGAAGATATTGAACGTATCTTTCCCAATGACACCAGCGATCAAAGAGAGGCGTATTCTTTATCAGAATATTCACTTGTGGATTGCACAATCAAAGCGTCTTCAGACGGATATGTACAGGGTATCGACTATGATGCAATTAATGGGTGCGCAGAAGAATTAGACCTGTTAGTCGTTATTCATGTTAAACCTGGCCAATATGTGTGCAGTGGACATGATATTGCACATTTCTACACAGAACAAAAACACCTTGGCAATTCTCACAATAGTGATGACTTGCAAGACAAGCTATCGAACGCTTTTATTGTGGGAGGGAATAGAACCCCTGTGCAAGATCCTGAGTTTGCCATCAATCAGATGGTTGAAATTGCACTTCGCGCTCTATCTCCTAGCCTTAATGACCCTTTCACAGCCACTACTTGCTTAAACAGGATAGCGAGCAGTTTAGTGTTAATTGGTAATCGAGATTTACCCTTACCTGTTTTGCTTGGACAGTCTGGGAAAATGCGGGTTATTCGGTCTGTGGCTAAATTTGAAGGCATAGTGGAGACCGGTTTAAGTCAGATTCGTCAAAACGCTGTAAAACAAGTCGACGTGTCTTTAGCTTTTTTGGACGCCATTATTCTAGTTCTGCACAACTTGAGAGACAAAGAAAAGCGTGTCGTAGTTTTTGCCCAAGTCAAAATGTTAAAGGCTGCATTTATGCGGCTTGAGCATTGCGACCAAGACAAACAGATTTTTCAGTTTAGATTCGAGAAGATTGAAAATTTAGCCACAGCTTCAACTCGCAATTCCAATATATCTAACGCCGTAAGTGTTGGATAGAAGATTACATTTATGAAGGAGATTTTATGAAAATGTACACTACAAAAACCTTGTTAGCCATAGCCGTTGCCTGCAGTTTGACCGTAGGTTGTTCTAATACATCGAACACGCAAAGAGGCGCTGGTATTGGCGCAGTTGTGGGTGCAATTGCGGGTAAGGCCACAGGTGACCATGATAAAAGTCGTTATGTGTGGGGCGCAGCCATTGGTGCTATCGCCGGCGCCGCTATTGGTGATTACATGGATAAGCAAGAAGAGCAGCTAAGAGAAGAATTATCTGATACTGGTGTTCAGGTCGTGAGACAAGGTGATGAGTTAAAATTGGTAATGCCAGGTAATCTTACCTTTGATACAGATAGCGCAGCCGTTTCTGCTAATTTTTATCCAGTATTGAATGATGTGTCTGCAGTGCTTAAAGAGTTTGATAAGACCCGATTGAGCATAGAAGGTCATACGGATTCAGTAGGAGATTCAGATTATAATCAAGATTTATCGATTCGTAGAGCGAACAGTGTCGCTGCTTATTTGGCGCAACGGAATGTCGATGAATCAAGATTAAGAACGCTAGGTATGGGAGAAACTGCGCCCATTGCTAGCAATGAAACTCGGTCTTCTCGAGAGCAAAATAGACGTGTTGAATTGAAAATAATTCCTGTCACTACGAGTTAAGCGCGAGTAAATATAAGGTAATTGTTCTGGATTAACTTAGGGCTTTTTACCTAAGTTAATCCAGAGGGACGAGCGATTAGATTTAAAGGTTTGTTATGTTACACACTGCATTGTATGTAGTATTTTTTGGGTTAATTTTAATCACGATATTACCCTTGTTCCCTTCGAATCATTGGTTTTTTCGCGGTTGGGAGTTTCCTCGAGTACAGATTTCAGTGCTTTGTGTTGTGTCGGCAGCAACCTGTCTCTTTTTGTTTCCTGATCCCCTTTTTATCGTATTATTTATCGGCTTAGTCCTATCTCTTTTTTATCATTTGGTGTGGATTGTGCCCTATACCGGATTGATGGATATTGAGGTGAGATCTTCAAATCAACATGATAAAGGACCTCGTTTAAAAATTTTGACCAGTAATGTTTTAATGCCGAACAAGTCTGCTGACAAGTTACTTGCACATATTCATACACACAAGCCTGATGTGGTGGTTACCTTAGAGTCAAACCAATGGTGGCAAGAGGCATTAGAGGAAATTCATGATGATTATCCCTATCGAAAATTTCGACCTTTAGAAAATCTCTATGGTATGCATTTGTACAGTCGTTACCCGCTCGAGGATTTTGAGGTTGTAGATTTAATTGAAAAAGATGTTCCCTCAATGCATGGATATTTGTGCTTAAATGAAAATTATAAAGTGAAATGTCACTTTACCCATCCAGCGCCTCCTAGTCCGACGGAAAATGTAAAATCTACTCCCCGTGATGTTGAATTGTTATTGATTGCAAAACAGGTATCTGAACAATCAGAAGATGAGCCAACCATAGTAGCAGGGGACTTAAATGATGTAGCATGGTCGCCAACCACAAGGCAATTTAGGCAAAAAAGTGGTTTGTTAGACCCGCGTATTGGCCGCGGAATGTTTAATACCTTTCATGCAGATTATCTGTTTCTGAGATGGCCATTAGATCATGTTTTTATCAGCCATCATTTTGTATTAGGGAATATTCAGCGACTATCTAGTATTGATTCAGACCATTTCCCGCTACTCACCGAAATAGTGCTAAAAAACTAATAATGGCGTCAGGCTCCATTATTAGATGTTCCATTCATAATGGATATGGCGATCTATGGATTAAATAAAATTATTGCCAACCCTTTATTTTATTAAGATGCAGACAGCTTATGTTCAATGCAATCAACTCAACAGAGGTTTGGCATGTATCAACTTATTGGGTCACCGGTTTCCTTATACACAGCGAAATTAAGAGCTTATTTACGCTATAAAGCGATTCCTTTTAGTGAATGTTTGAGTACCGGTGAAGTGTACAAAAAAATTATTTTGCCAAATACTGGAGTGGCTTTTATCCCTGTTTTAAAAACCCCTGAAGGTCATTATCTTCAGGACACCACGGATATTATTGACCATTTAGAAGCCTTGTTCACTCAAAATAATATCTTTCCTTCAACGCCTAAGCAGCGCTTGGTCGCCCATTTATTAGAGGCCTATGGTGATGAATGGTTGGTGAATCCGGCGATGCTTTATCGTTGGCGGATTGAAGAAAATAAAGCCTTCGCATTAAGAGAATTTGGTAAAACATCGGCGCCAAATTTAACGCCGGCAGAACAATTTACTATCGGTCAAAAAAATGCGGGGCCGTTTGCTGGGGCGCTTCCGTATTTGGGGATCACAGATAAATCTGCCGGGGCGATACAAACTAGCTACCTGCAGCTATTGGAAGATTTAAACAAGCATTTTCAAGAACATGAATTCTTATTGGGCTCTCGTCCAAGCATTGCTGATTTTAGTTTCTTTGGCCCGCTTTATGGACACCTTTATCGAGATCCAGCGTCGGGTAGACTAATGCAAGAGCATGCACCAAATCTTTGTGCTTGGATTGACCGCTTACTTACACCATATCCGCTTTGCGGCAAGTTTTTAGACAATGATGAGGTCCCAAATACATTGCATCCAATATTACAAAGGTTGCAATTAGAATTGCTTCCCGTGATACAACAAACGTTCAAAGAAGTTAGTCAATGGGTTAGCGATAATGGCGAAGGCGAGATACCGCGTAGCATAAGTACACTTTCCTATAAAATAGGCGAGGTCGAAGAAAAACGTCATGTGTTTCCATTTAATTTATGGAAATGGCAACGAGTAAATGATCACATTCAAACTTTACATGAAGAGTCTAGAAACAGTCTTGGCCAATTAATAAACCTTAAAGCCTGTGAATTACCAATACAAACACCTGAGTTTAGGTTAGCGCGAGTAAATAACATTTTAATGGTTAAATGGGTTTGATGTTTTAGCCATGGCACTAAAACTCGATTTTACGGTAGATAGCTTCTAGGAAACTGTAAATGCCAAAGGAAACTAATCCTAGAGCAAGCGCAGAGAGTAACCAATCTCCGAATAAAGTGTCTTCTGATACAGCTGTTAACACATCTTGCATGCCTTTAATGGAATGGTCTTTGGTGATGAGCGCTGATTGCAAAAACAATAAACTCAAAATAAGCCAAGCAATACCGCGGGATATTAATCCCGTTTTGCACAGAGGCAAAATCCAAATACGATGGTTTTCTGGTATTTCCATATAATCGTCAAACTTCGCTTTTAGCGCTTTTACCAAATGCGATACACCTATAATGGCAGTAACTAGGCTGAAAACACCTAATATTGCCACTGCATAATCTTCACCAAGCCAATTCGCCACTGAGACGTTTTTGTCTTCAGCGGATTTAAGACCTATTGCTAATTTGCTTGCCCAGTAACCTAAAAGTGCGTGAGAAATCATGCTGCCGAAAAGACCTAATCTCACCATTAAACCTTTTACGCTATACCCATGTTCATCGGGATCAAATATGGCCTGGTAAAATCGCCAACCAGAATAACTAAAAAGGCCGACGATAAATAATATGAGAAAAAACCATCCAAAAGGTTGTTCTAATAGGGTAGAAATTGCGCCCTTCGCATTGGTTTGTTTGCCGCCGAGTCCCAAAGCTATCATTAATGCAAGGCTACCAATGATTAGATAAATAACACCTCTGGCACTGTAGCCAATTTTCGCAAAATAACTGATAGGAGTTTGAGTATTCATTTATCAATCAGGCCTCAGATTTATTCTGGTATTCATACTGTTTTTGTTTGAACACTTGCAGTGAGTCATGCTGTATAGGATTGAGCCAACGGCACAATATGATTATGAACAAACTTCCAAGAATCCATCCGGCGAATACATCTGTTGCCCAATGCACACCTAGATATAGGCGGCTAACGCCCACCGCGGAAATGAGAAATATAAAGCTCGCCCACAAAACCACTTTTTGACTTGCATTGATTAAATATCGGCTTATGACTAAGCAAAGGGCGCTGTAAATAGAAACTGTCATCAGTGCATGGGCGCTGGGGAAGCTTTGGGAATATACTTCCGCTTCACGCGAGATAAGGTCAGGTCTAGCCCGGGAAAACAAGTATTTAAGGGAAAAGCTGATCAGCCAACTGCCCAATGTGCTTGTCATAATGAAATAAGCTATGCGCTTGTGATTTCCCAAAAAGCTTATCAGTGCGAACATAAAAGAAACACCGAATAGCCAGATGATACTGCCTAAGGCGGTGATATCTCTGGCGGTCTCGGTTAACCACTGAGGTCCAATTGCGATGCTCAGATCATCAGCATTGCGCATTACCAACAAAATGGCTTCATCAAATCCGGCAGTTTTGCCCGACATCACAACAATGCTTAACAAGATAAATATCCCGAGTAGGCTAATAATCCACATCATGTATTTGTTTTCGTTTGTCATTATCTTTCCGAGAACTTTGTGTTAACCCATTAATATTCTTAAATACTCATTTCTAGAGCAGGTTATGTGCCATTGAGGAGCTGATTGTTAAGGAGCATCATTCAACAGGGCGAGCCTTGTTTGGTTGTGAATATTGATTGTTTTGAATTGGATTAACTGGCTGTTTTAATTATAGTATTTCACAAATTATAAGATGAGCTTTGGGATAAAAACTTGTGTTAAAAATGTCATTAATGGTTTGAAGTTCAAAATACTACAGTTTGCAAACTGTAGTATTTTTGAAAATAGATGAAAAATTTACATGGAAATAGAATTTTAGTTCGGGGTTCTTATTGAACATGAATAATGAACTACGGCTCCATTATTAAAAAAATGGAGCCGTAGTTCATTATTTAAAATTGGTTGGGGACGTAGCCTTGTTTTTTCGGGGTAGGTTCAGGTTCGAATTGGTTTCTGTCTGCGCCTCTTCGACTTGGACCTTGGAAATGTACTTTGTAGGTTTCGTATTCCTTAATGGATTCAAAACAATATTTACCTAAGGCATGAGACAAATCATTTAAATTATGATTGGTGATCAAAATGCAGTTTTTGTTTTCAGCACAACGTTGACGCAGTAGGTTGCCTAACCAGCTTTGTGCGGATTGTTTAAGAATGGTTTCATTGACACAGACTTCGTCCAATATCAGCAGGTCGACTTCTAGTAGTTGTTTGCTGATTTCTCTGAATTTCGCTGAGGCATTGTCGTTGGCTTGATAATCATAAGAGAAAAAGCGCATTTCCAACAAGGTTTGCAGCTGTCGATAAAGTACTGTGATTTCAAATTGATTGATGAGCTGATGGGCAATTGCGCCTGCAATATGGGATTTACCGCGTCCATAATCGCCATAAAATAGCATCATGTGGGCACGGCTGTTGCGCCAACTGGGATCTTGGTGTGCCGCTATAAATGAACGGGCAATGCTAATAGCTTCTTTAGCATCCTGTGAATCCTCGACCAAGCGATCAAAGGTCCAGCTTTTGTTCAAATCAGATGCGCCATACAATGCTTCTATTCGAGCTTGTTTGGTTTTTTGTTGTAACTGAGCAATGTCTTGATTTGCTTGTTGGTCGTATAGTTTTCTACGTTCCTGATACGAGAGCCCTGCCTCTTGCTGCGGAAGGTCTTTGATATCTTTGCCTATACTTTTGCTGAATTCAGCCAACTGATCTTGAAAGCTTTTCATAGTTTATCGCTGTATTTGTTTACCAGTTTTTCAACATTTTCATCAAAGGCGATTCCCGCTTGTGGCGTTATCCATTGATGGCCTGCTTTTGTTTGCTCTTGGTGAACCGGTCGTTTTATTCTTCTATGCTTTAACTGTAACACAAATTTTTGTGTCCATTGATAGGGAGTTTGTGTCACTTCCGGTCTCCCCAACCAGTAAGCGATAAATTCTCCCAGCTCATCAGCACTGTATTCTTTATCAATTAAACCTACTAAATCGCTCAACATGGTAAAAGATTCAGTGTCGGGTCGCCAACTTATGCTCATACTGCCATGTTGCTGATGCAAGTTTTGATGCTTGTCATCTTTAGGCACTTTTGCCAGCGGAAGATAAATATACTGATTATTTAAACTCTTTGAAAACTCAATGTTTTCGATAAATTTTACCAAGCCAATATCCACTAATTCTTTGAACAAAGCACTAATCTGACGACCAAGGGTAATAGTTTCTTTTTTACTATTTAATAGCTGCAAAATCGTCTTGTTTTTTACTGTGATCTTTTGTGAATTTATTGACCATTGCGGGCGTAAATACACGCAATACAGGGTTCTAGCCTCATTACTTAAAGGTTGTTGTAGGGCTTCTATCTCAAGGGAATTCACAGTGTTTCTAATACTTTTGAGAACCAGTCTTCTGCTAATTCTTCAGGCACTGGATGTTGTAAGACATCGATATACAAAGGATCATGTAGGGGTTTCGCCTCAGCTTTTATAAGCAATTCCTGCATGGTTCTCCCACCTTGGCAATAGGTGTCATAGGAGGTATCACCTAAACCAATAACAATAAATTGGGTATTTTCTAATTTTGCATTTGCAAGCTGTTCAGCGAATGGCTGAATATTGTCAGGTAATTCTCCGGCACCATGGGTTGAGGTGATAACCATGAGCGATTGAGAAAAATCTACTTCTTCAAATACAGGTGCTAAGTGGATATTACAACTGTGACCCTTTGATATTAAAAGGTCATTCATCGCATCTGCGACATATTCACTAGCGCCTAACACTGACCCAACCACTATTTCAAAGTGCAATTTAATATTCCTTATTTACCAATACAAAACGACGAGAAAATTTTACCCAGTAAATCATCAGATGTGAATTCACCAGTAATTTCATTCAAAAATTGTTGTGCAATTCTTAATTCTTCCGCCAACAATTCACCTGCCATGTTGTCATCCAATTGTGACTTTCCAGTTTGAATATGCATTTCTGCATTTTCTAAGGCGGTTAAATGGCGTTTACGGGCAATTATTTGACCTTCACCTGCTTGCTCAAACCCCATAGCATCTTTTAAATGTTGTTTGAGAATACCCATGCCTGCGCCGCTTTTTGCTGACAAGCGAATCGTGGGGTAGTGACTATCTTCGATTCCTATTAGTTCTTCGCTAATGTCAGCCTTATTGCGAATAATGGTAACCGGAATTTCAGCTGGCAGTTTGGCACAGAATTCTGGCCATATATCCTCAGGTAAGGCATCTTTTTCAGTGGTACTATCTAACATGAAGAGTACGCGGTCTGCCGTGGCTATTTCTTGCCAAGCTCGCTCGATACCAATTTGTTCGACCCTATCGTCTGATTCACGCAATCCAGCGGTATCAATAATATGCAGTGGCATACCATCAATATGAATTTGTTCTTTTAATACGTCTCTAGTGGTGCCGGCTATCTCAGTTACTATGGCGCTTTGTTTGCCGGATAAGGCATTTAGCAAACTCGATTTACCAGCGTTAGGCTTGCCAACGATAACCACGTGCATGCCTTCACGCAATAAACTACCTTGCTTCGCCTGAGTTTTAATACTGGTCAATTGGTCTGTAATGCTAAATAAATCCTGTTGGATTTTTCCATCACTTAAAAAGTCGATTTCTTCTTCGGGAAAATCAATTGCCGCTTCTACATACATGCGTAGATGAATAACACTTTCCACTAGGGTGTGAATTTGTTTTGAAAATTCCCCCTGTAAGCTTCGCACCGCACTTTTCGCTGCTTGCTCTGAAGATGCATTGATAAGATCTGCTATGGCTTCTGCTTGGGTTAAATCAAGTTTGTCATTCAAAAATGCTTGTTCACTAAACTCACCAGGCTTTGCTAAACGTACTAATCCAGTAGCTAAACATGCATCTAATAACATTTGCATGATGATGTGACCGCCGTGACCTTGCAGTTCTAACACATCTTCGCCAGTAAAAGACTGTGGGTTAACGAAAAACAATGCTATGCCTTGGTCGATGACATTTTTGTCTTGGTCGTAAAACGCTTGATACACCGCTTGTCGAGGTGCTGGACAGCTTCCTAGTATGGCTTCTGCGATAGCTTTGGCATTAGGACCCGACACCCGAATGATACCGACACTGGCTCGTCCGGGCGCTGTGGCTAAAGCGACAATAGTATCTTTTTTCACAACAGACTTAGTCTCTAAAGTTTTTAAACTGTAAAGGTTGACCGAAATCTTCGGCTTTTAAAATCGCGATAACACTTTGCAGGTCATCTCGCTTTTTACCCGTAACGCGGACTTGGTCACCTTGAATACTTGATTGTACTTTTAGCTTATTATCTTTGATCAGCTTGTTAATTTTCTTACCCATTTCATGATCAATGCCTTGCACAAAGCTAATGGTTTGCTTGTGAGTTTTACCAGTGTGGTCTTTATCACCAGGTTTAATTGCACGAGGATCCACGTTTCTTTTTGCACAAGAATTTCGCAAAATATCCTGCAGTTGCTGGAGTTGAAAGTCACCTTCGGCTTTAAGGGTAACAACTTCATTTGCAAATTCTATTGAGGCATCAACGCCTCTAAAATCAAAACGAGTGGCTAATTCACGGTTTGCATTGTCGACGGCATTTTTTACTTCTACATTGTCTAATTCAGACACTATGTCAAAAGACGGCATACTTGCTCCTGTTTCATTTTCTTTCTTATATCTTTCAATTACAGACTTTGTTAGGTGTTCAGAACTTGATGTAAAAAACTGTGGACAATATTGCCATTTGAAAGCTTCGAAATCATGGATGATTTCGTAGAGCGCCCATGGATGGGTTTACAGCGTCTTTCAAATGGCAATATTGTGTACAGTTACAATCGAAGTTCAGAACATCTAACAAAGTCTGAGGCTAGTATATTAATTCTAACCTAGTCCATACAAAAAAGCCTAAGTAGAACTTAGGCTTTTTGTTCAATTAATGCTGATTTTTTATCGGGTTTTTAAGCCGCGCTTTTCCATTGAAGCGTAAATCATTTTCGCTTGTACCAAGGTTACTATGTTACTGATTAACCAATACAGAACCAAACCAGCAGGGAAGAACATAAAGAAAATACCCATGGCTACTGGCATAAATTGGAAAATCTTTTGTTGCATAGGGTCTTGAACCGTCATTGGTTGAAGCTTTTGCAGCAAGTACATAGAAATCGCAGTCAGTATTGGTAATACCAAATAGGGATCAGCAACCGATAGGTCAGTTATCCAAAACGCAAAATCTGCATGTCGAAGTTCCACACTTTCTAATAACACCCAGTAAAGCGCTAAGAATATTGGCATTTGAAGAAGCAGAGGGAAGCAACCACCCATGGGGTTTACTTTTTCTTTCTTGTATAACTCCATCATGGCTTGTGACATTTTTTGTCTGTCGTCGCCAAAGCGATCTTTCAACTGTTGAAGCTTGGGTGAAAGTACGCGCATTTTCGCCATAGATTCGTACTGTTTCTTGGTCAGATAGTACATGGCACCTTTTACTACTAGGGTGATAATAATGATAGCTACACCCCAATTGCCTACAATGCTGTGAATCCATTGCAAGAAGGTAAATAAAGGCACTGAAATCCACCAAAGGATGCCATAATCAACGGTTAAGTTTAGTCCTTTTGAAAGACCTGATAGTACATCTTGGTCTTTTGGCCCCATGTATAAAATACTTGAAATAACTTTAGTTTCACCAGCTTGAACGTTGGCTGCTTCGCCTTTAAAACCAATGATAGCTCTGTTATTGATAACTCGAGAATACATTTCATTGCTTAAATCCTGTGGTGGTACCCAAGCAGAAATGAAATAGTGCTCCAACATACTAATCCAACCACCAGTGGTCACTAGATTAAGCTTTTCATCTTCGAAGTCGCCGAAAGAAAACTTCTCATAGCTGTCGTCTTGAGTACCAAATGCACCACCTCTGTAGGTAGGCATGAACATGCTTCCGCCTGAACGCTCAGCTAAACTTTGTTTAAGTTGACCGTATTGCTGTACTTGGACAGCGTCGTTACCGTTGTTTGTCACTGTGTAACTAACATCAACAGCATGGCTGCCTTTGGTAAAAGTAAAAGTTTTAACTACGGTTAAGTTATCAGCAGTGGTTATGGTCAGAGGAACTTCTAATGTATCCCCAGTCATTTCATAACTGTTTTGTGCAACTGAATAGCGTGCACGGCCTTGTTGTGTATCTATTCCCTTCGCAATTAATCCACTTTGGGCTACATAATAAGTAGCGTTTTCTTTGCTTAGCAAAGGATAAGAATCATCACCGTCTTGAGTGATAGGATATTTGCGTAGGTCAGCTTCTATTACGTCACCACCATGGGTGTCTATTTCCAAAGACAAGGTGTCTGTAGTAACGGTAACTATGCGATTTGCATTAGCAGCTGTATTTGTTACTTGGGGTAAGGCAGCATTGGTTGCTTGAGGTACGAAATTGTCTTCGGAATCACTGGATTCACCTGGAACGCTTCCGGCATTATTAGCAGCTATTTCCTGTTGAACTTGTTCCTGAGTTTTCACAGGTGCTGGAGCGTTGGCATCTTGAAATTCAAGCCACAATAAAAATGTGAATAACGCCAGTCCAATAATTAAAATACTTCTTTGGGATTCCATAACTCTCTCGTATTTAAAATTTAATTGTTGTCCTTGTGTGCACTCGGCACGGGATCAAAACCACCCGGATGTAGTGGGTGGCATTTAGAAATTCGTTTTATTGCTAATGCAGAGCCTTTTATTACACCATGTTGTTTTAAGGCTTCACTGGCATAACAAGAACAACTCGGATGAAAGCGGCAGTTTTGCCCTAACATTGGAGATATTAATGTTTGATAAAATTGAATGGCACCCACGAATGGTAAGCTGGTAACCTTATGGAAAGTACTCGCTTTACTCGTTTCTACTGACATCGTTTTATTATCTTTTGCCACTGTTTTTCCAATAACTGGTGAATAGCCTTATTATCCAAACTATCTACGCCCTGTTTTGCGACCACGATGATATCAACATTTGGCAAGTTGTGCGCGACTAATCTGAAACTTTCACGAACACAGCGTTTAATGCGATTACGTTGTACAGCTTTCTTCACTTTCTTTTTAGCTATAGTGATGCCTAAACGTGGGTTTTCAAGTGAATTATGTCGAGCAAGTAGGGTAAGTTGTGGAGATACAGCTGGAATGGCTTTTTCAAAGACATTAGAAAAGCAAGAAGGAGTCAACAAACGTGACTCCCTCGGAAAACTATATAGTGTTTTTTTCACTAAAGCTTGGCATTAAGCAGAAAGACGCTTTCTACCTTTTGCACGGCGATTTGCTAACACTTTACGACCGTTTTTAGTGGCCATGCGAGCACGGAAACCGTGAGAACGCTTGCGCTTTAGGTTGCTGGGTTGAAAAGTTCTTTTCATGACCTATTCTCATTTAAGTTTGAGGTGACTTTACGCGTACCTAAGATTTGGCTCCGCTACACCTGTTTATTTGGACGGCGAATACTAGAGATCTAGCGGCCTAATGTCAACTATAAAATGGATAAAATATTGTAATTTTATGCACTTTGTTTAATTGATATCCACAGGATAGGTGTTCTTTATCATATTTATCCACATCTTATAAGAGATTTATTCCTAAATTTCTATAATTATTGGTTATAAATAACCTTTATTCTAAACGTGAATAAGTATATTTTGAAAAAATCGTTAGAATATAATTATATTAATCAATGAGATATGGAAATATGTGGGTAAGTTGTATGATTAATAGCAAATTATCCGTCTTAGCTGTGGATAAAATTATATAGGTTAGTTATATTATCCGACCATTTTTAAAAACTCGCACATAAAAAATAGAAAAGGCTTTCACTTTGGACACTGATTGGGATAAATGCTTGGAGCTGCTAAAACACGAATTGTCATCAGAACAATTCAACATGTGGCTCAAACCTCTTAAATCTCAGAATAATGGTGCATCACTTCAATTGTTCGCAGGTAATCACTTCATCCTAGATTGGGTTCGTGATAAATATTTTGATTTGATTTCCGCAACTTTAAGACAGTTGTATGGAAATGACGCGCCACAATTAGAATTAAAAGTTGGAGCGCCAACACCACAAGCTTCAAACTCGGCAATGCCGGTTAGCAAACAAACTGAAGAGCATAATAAAACTTCTTTTGGTAATGCTGGGAATCAGTTTGGTTCACATAAACTCAAAGTTGGGCCTGCCATTACAGATCGTCCGTTGCATCAAGAAGCAATAAACGCAGAGGTTTCTGTTGCAACAAATAGTTTACCCAAGCTAAATAATCATAAGAGTAATGTAAAAACTGAGTATACCTTTGAAAATTTCGTCGAAGGTAAATCTAACCAGTTAGCACGAGCCGCGGCAGTGCAAGTTGCTGAAAATCCAGGAAAATCTTACAATCCTTTGTTTCTTTATGGCAGCACAGGGCTAGGCAAAACCCATTTGATTCATGCTGTGGGTAATGGCATTGTGGCCAAAAATCCCGACGCAAAAATTGTCTACATGCATTCGGAACGCTTCGTTCAAGACATGGTTAAAGCGCTACAGAACAATGCCATAGAAGAATTCAAGCGTTTCTATCGTTCTGTTGATGCCTTGTTAATTGATGATATTCAGTTTTTTGCTAATAAAGAAAGATCTCAGGAAGAATTTTTCCACACCTTCAATGCATTGTTAGAAGGTAACCAGCAAATTATTTTAACCTCTGATCGTTACCCGAAAGAAATCGATGGGGTTGAGGATAGATTAAAATCTCGTTTTGGTTGGGGATTAACAGTTGTCATTGAACCACCAGAATTAGAAACCCGTGTTGCGATATTGATGCGCAAAGCAAATGAAAATAGAATTGAGCTACCTAACGAAGTTGCTTTTTTTATGGCCAAACGTATTCGAAGCAACGTACGAGAATTAGAAGGGGCATTGAATCGTGTTATTGCAAATGCTAATTTTACCGGTAGACCAATTACGATAGATTTTGTGCGTGATGCTTTACGTGATTTACTTGCCTTGCAGGATAAGTTAGTTACTATTGAAAATATAATAAAAATGGTCGCTGACTATTACCAAATTAAAGTGGCTGATATATTATCTAAGAAAAGAACAAGAAGTGTGGCTCGGCCTCGTCAATTAGCAATGGCATTGGCAAAAGAAATTACCAATCATAGCTTGCCGGAAATTGGTAACGCTTTTGGTGGAAGAGACCACACAACAGTATTGCATGCAGTGAGAAAAATAGAAGAATTACGTGCTAGTGATCACGATGTAATGGAAGATTATAAAAATTTGATACGAACGCTTTCATCATAATTTACACGCAAAACGAGAATAAAAATGAATTTTACTATTAGCCGTGAAGATTTGTTGCAACCCCTACAATTAGTCTCAGGTGCTGTTGAACGTAGACACACTTTACCTATTCTAGCAAACGTACTTTTGCGTGTTCACGAAGGAAAACTTTGGTTAACCGGTACCGACTTAGAAGTTGAATTAATGTCGAGTGTTCCTCTAGAAGGGGAATATGTGGATGGAAGCATCACGGTACCTGCGAAAAAGTTTTTAGACATTGTGCGTGGATTGCCAGAAGAAGTTGATATTAATTTTTTAATTCAAGATAACAAGGCAGTCTTAAAAGCACAAAGAGCTAAATATACATTATCAACTTTGTCAGCAGATGATTATCCTAATTTAGAAAACTTCGAAGACGAGTCTGAATTTGAAATCAGCCAGTCTCAGTTAAAACGACTAATCGATTCTGTTCAGTTTTCTATGGCTCAGCAAGATGTTCGTTATTATTTAAACGGTATGAGTTTAGAAACTGGCGATAATCAAGTTCGCACAGTCGCAACTGATGGTCATAGATTAGCGATGGCGGTAGTTGAATACGAAAATTCTGTACTGCCACAAAAACAAGTCATTATTCCAAGAAAAGGGGTAATGGAGATTTCACGTCTGATTGAAGATTCAGATGCCAATGTGAAAGTACAACTTGGTAGTAACCATATTCGAGTGTTTAGTCAGTTGTTTATTTTTACCAGTAAATTGGTTGATGGTAGATTTCCTGATTACAATCGTGTGTTACCTAAAGATGCTGATAAAGGATTAGTGGTTAATCGTAATACTATAAAAAGTGCGTTTTCACGAGCGGCAATCTTAACCAATGAAAAATTCAAGGGTGTCAGATTAAACCTTGAAGAAAACGAATTAAAGATTACTGCCAACAACCCAGAACAAGAACAAGCCGAAGAAATCATTGAAGTTGATTTTAATTATGATCCAATGGAAATTGGATTTAATGTTATTTATTTAATAGATGCGTTAAATGTCATAGAAAGTGAATCTGTTATTTTTAAATTGTCAGACTCAAATGCCAGCACGCTTGTACAAGGAATGAAAGTAGTAAACGACACCTTAGTAGAAGATGAATCAGCACAATATGTCATAATGCCAATGAGGCTCTAGTACTTTTTTATGCATATTACTCAGTTGCGGATGCATAACTTCCGCAACTTTCCTTCCTTAAAATTACAGCCCAATGATTCCCTGAATCTAATTTATGGTGATAACGGTGCAGGCAAATCGAGTATTTTAGAAGCCATTCACGTCCTTGGATATGGCCGTTCTTTTCGTACTAACAAATCTGATAATCTTATTCATTACGAAACACCTTCCTCTGAATCAGCCACTGTGTTTTCAAATTTTAAAGATGAACAGCAGGGCGATTCTGTTTTAGGATTTTCACGTAATAAATTGGAAGGGTTTGTTTTTAATATTAATGGTGAAAAGTCGAAGCGCATAGGTGATATGGTTCGAAAATTACCAGTTCAAATTTTTACACCACAGAGTAGTGAGCTGGTTACAGGCGCGCCAATTACCCGAAGAAAATATATTGATTGGTTATTGTTTCACGTGGAACATCAATTTCACAACATCAGTAGTGCATATAATAAAGCACTTTTACAACGAAATGCGTTACTTAAATTAAATCAAAATGCACCAATTGAAAGATTTGTCCAGCAAGACGCCTGGAGCCAATATATAGTTTCAAAGGGCGAAAGCATAGATAAACTTAGAAAACACTATATTTCTTTGTTAAACGACGAATTAAAAGCCTTATACAACGAATTTAATCCTGAGATTAATGTAGAAATTAGGTATAATCAGGGATGGGAAAG
Source organism: Glaciecola sp. 1036 (assembly GCF_050306235.1). Taxonomy (NCBI): domain Bacteria; kingdom Pseudomonadati; phylum Pseudomonadota; class Gammaproteobacteria; order Alteromonadales; family Alteromonadaceae; genus Glaciecola; species Glaciecola sp. 1036. The sequence goes on from NZ_JBLWFH010000020.1 coordinate 52,842, forward strand.
AGACACTAGTCTATCTGATGCGATGGAGTCTAAATTAGATAGAGACTTATTCCGTGGTCACACAACAATAGGTCCACACAAAGCTGACTTAAACATTCTAGTAAATGGAAAGAGCGCAGCAGAATTTTTGTCTCGAGGACAGTTAAGAGTTCTTGTATCCCTACTATTAATTGCAGAAGTAAAACTACTGAAAGGAAGAAGTAATAAAACCTGTATCTTTTTGGTAGACGATATTAGCGCAGAATTAGATGAAAAAACCCGTTTGTTTTTTCTCGATAAGGCGATTGAAAGTAGCAGCCAGCTTTTTGTAACGGCAATTGAAAAGCAGCAACTCTCTTTTGCTGATGCATATAACAATAAAAAAGTGTTTCACGTGAAACATGATCGCGTGTTTGAGGAGTGAAGATGTCTGAAAATAATTATGATTCGTCCAGTATCAAAGTTTTAAAAGGACTTGATGCCGTAAGAAAAAGACCAGGAATGTACATAGGTGACACCGATGACGGCACTGGTTTACACCACATGGTTTTTGAAGTCGTAGATAATTCTATCGACGAAGCCTTAGCGGGACACTGTTCGGATATAGTTATAAAAATCCATTCTGACAATTCTGTTTCCGTATCAGATGATGGACGAGGAATTCCAACTGAAATTCATCCAGAAGAGGGTGTTAGTGCAGCCGAAGTTATTATGACTGTATTGCACGCTGGAGGAAAATTTGATGACAATTCATATAAAGTCTCCGGAGGTTTGCACGGTGTAGGTGTTTCAGTAGTTAACGCATTATCGAAAAAATTAACGTTAAAAATTAAGCGAAACGGCGAAGTTCATGAGCAAGAATATGCTATGGGCGAGCCAGTTAAACCTTTGGCCGTTACCGGAACAACCGAAGGTAAAGGAACAACCATAAGATTTTGGCCGAGCGAAGAAACCTTTACTAATGTAGAGTTTCATTACGATATCCTTGCCAAAAGAATTCGTGAACTATCATTTCTAAACTCTGGTGTTTCCATCAAGCTAGAAGACGAACGCGATGGACGTAAAGATCATTTCCACTATGAAGGTGGTATTAAAGCCTTTGTTGAATATTTAAATAAAAATAAAAATTCAATACACGATGCACCATTCTATTTTACTGTAGATAGAGAAGATGGCATTGCAGTAGAAGTTGCAATGCAATGGAACGACGGTTTCCAAGAAAGTATTTTTTGTTTTACCAATAATATTCCACAACGAGATGGCGGAACTCACTTAGCCGGTTTTAGAGGGGCGTTAACTCGTACCTTAAACAACTATATGGAAAAGGAAGGGTTGAATAAAAAGAACAAAACGAATGCAACCGGTGACGATGCTCGAGAAGGCCTAACCGCAATAGTTTCGGTTAAAGTGCCTGATCCTAAATTCTCTTCACAGACCAAAGATAAGCTCGTATCTTCAGAAGTTAAGTCTGCTGTTGAAACTACTATGGGTGAAAAGCTGGCCGAATTCCTTGAAGAAAATCCTTCAGCCAGTAAAACCATTGTGAATAAAATTATTGATGCGGCAAGAGCAAGAGAAGCTGCCCGAAAAGCTAGAGAAATGACGCGAAGAAAAGGCGCTCTTGACCTAGCTGGTTTACCGGGTAAGTTAGCGGATTGCCAAGAAAAAGACCCAGCACTTTCTGAACTGTACATAGTGGAGGGTGATTCTGCGGGAGGTTCAGCAAAACAAGGGCGTAACCGTAAGAATCAAGCTATATTGCCACTTAAAGGTAAAATCCTAAACGTTGAAAAAGCACGTTTTGATAAGATGTTATCTTCTCAAGAAGTCGCGACGCTTATCACTGCATTAGGTTGTGGTATTGGAAGAGACGAATACAATCCTGACAAACTTCGCTATCACAGCATTATCATCATGACGGATGCTGATGTGGATGGTTCTCACATTAGAACCTTATTGCTTACTTTCTTCTACCGTCAAATGCCTGAAATGATTGAGCGTGGTCACATCTTTATTGCACAACCACCTCTTTATAAAGTGAAGAAAGGCAAACAAGAACAATATCTAAAAGATGATGATAGCCTAGCAGCATACTTAACTAACATTGCAGTAGATGGCGCAGAATTGCATGTGGCAGAAGATTCACCTGCAATACAAGGTATCGCGTTAGAGAATATGGTTCAACTGTATCAAACGACATTCGCTATGATTGATAGAATGAGCAAACGTCGTATTCCAAAATCCATTTTAGTTGAGCTTGTTTACAATGATGCTATTACTCAAGATGTACTAGATAACAAAGCCGCATTAACTTCAGCCGGTGAAAAAATTATTAGTTCATTGACTGAATCTGATAGTGAATCACATACTTTTACCATGGAAGTTAGACTGGATGAAAATGGTAAAAATGATTTGGTTATAATCATGAAGCAACACGGTATTGACTATGAATATCATTTAAATCAAGAGTTTATATCTTCTCCTGAGTATGAAAAAATCGTCAAATTAAACCAGACTATCAACGGTTTAATGGAAGAGGGCGCTTATGTTAAGCGAGGCGAAAAAGTTAATCCAATAAAAACCTTTGAGGAAGCCCTTGATTGGTTAATGGGTGAAGCTAAACGTGGTCAATATATCCAGCGCTATAAAGGTCTAGGTGAAATGAACCCAGATCAACTTTGGGAGACGACTATGGATCCAAACAGCCGTCGTATGTTGCAAGTAACTATTGAAGATGCCATTAGCGCCGACCAATTGTTTACTACGCTAATGGGCGACCAAGTAGAACCTCGTAGAAACTTTATTGAAACTAATGCGTTGAACGTTGAGAACTTAGACGTTTAGTAATTTAAGGTTTAAGCAATACTAAACTTGAACCGAGGTTTTTTATTCGTAAAACAGAATCTCAATTAAGTTGATCAAGTTATATTAAGAAGCCCGTTATAGAAATATTGCGGGCTTTTGCTTTGTAAAAGGCGAAGAATCGCGTCTCACAAAACAGTTAATTTCGGCTTCACACGTCCAAAAAAACAATAGAATTTAACTAAGTATTTATTTTTTAGACTTTAATTTTAAAACCGAGAATTCACTCCATGGAGCCTTTTTCAAGAATGATTGAAGCGAATGAATAAGCCGCACATTGACATTACTTCTGTTATAACATGAAATTGAATCACAAAAGCATATCTAGAGTCTGTCAATTCAAGCATATCTAGATGTGTTGTTAACATTGTTTTATTTCGTGAGAGTTATGAGATTAATCCTAGTTTCTTTAGTCCTTTTCTGTCAGGTGTCTTTAGCTGGAGAGCTAACTGATGATGCGTATGGACGCGTAAAAATTGGAATGAAAGCCGATCTTGCTTTACAGCAGTTGAAGCATTATTACTCCGACAGACTTTCATATGATGAACCCTACAGTTGCTATTATCTTTCTTCTAATAAGGGTAAGAAGGGAGTTCATATCATGGTCGTAGATGATATGGTGGCGAGATTCGACGTATTTGATAAAGAATTAGGCATAGTTGTTGGCAATGGTTTAGGTGCGGGCTCAAATAAAAAGGAAGTCGTGGCTATCTATCCAAATACTATTGTTTCACCGCATCCTTATATCGCCCCCGAAGGAGAATATCTAGAGGTAAAGCTTAATAATGGTAATGGCATCATATTCGAAACTGATCACGATATAGTTACAAGCTTTAGATTTGTAGTGGTCAAGTGTTTTTGGCCACGGGTTTATAGTAATTCCAATATCTCTTTTCTGATTCATTTGGCGTCAAAC
>NZ_JBLWFH010000021.1:0-53542 GCF_050306235.1 Glaciecola sp. 1036
GGTCAGCAGTCGCCCCATGAATTTGAAGAAATATACAAATTCGCTAGTTGAGTGTCTACAGATTTAGGGGAAGATCAGACATCACATTGTAAGCTAGCTTCAAAAGCATCTAGACCGCCGGATTGTTTTTCTACAATGTGTTTAAATCGTGATTGATCAATATTAGCTTTTATCATCACCTGAGTAGATTTATCGGTTGCAGACACTGTCGATACAAATAGAACCAATAGAGAAATTAGCATCCAGCTATTTTTTAACAACATCATAAGATCCTTCTGTTGGGTTAGTTCTACATTATCACTAACCAGTGAACAGTGCTAACCTATGTACGATAACTAAAGTACTAATGTTTGATAACCTAAACTTCCTTACGCAATTTAGATATTTAGTCGCTCGGTTTTAGCCTTCGTGTTAGAATAACGGTTTCCATCAGAGCCAGTTGTATGTTATTCACCAATTTAGGTTTATCCCCTGAGATTCTTCGTGCCTTAGAACAAAAAGGTTACACTTCGCCTACACCTATTCAAGCGCAAGGTATTACGCCTATTTTAGAAGGTAAGGATGTACTAGCAGCTGCACAAACGGGCACAGGTAAGACTGCTGGTTTTATCCTTCCCATTATTGAAAAACTATTGAAGGGTAAAAAGACCCGAGGAAATAGCACTAGAGCATTGGTCCTCACTCCTACAAGAGAATTAGCGGCTCAAGTGCAAGAAAACGCAGCGTATTACGCTAAATACACAAATATCCGTAGTGATGTGGTATTCGGTGGTGTGAAAATAAACCCGCAAATGCAGCGGTTACGGGGCGGTGTGGATATTTTGATTGCCACTCCGGGAAGGTTACTCGACTTACATCAGCAAAATGCCATTAAGTTTGATCAAATAGATACCTTTGTGTTGGACGAAGCTGATCGTATGTTAGATATGGGCTTCATTCGAGATATTCGTAAAATAATTGCTTTGTTACCAGCAAAACGTCAGAACCTGATGTTTTCGGCGACTTTCTCTGCTGATATTAAAACCTTAGCAAAAGACATAGTTCAAAATCCAATTGAAATTTCAGTATCACCAGAAAACGCAACTGCACATACGGTAGAACAATGGATTGTGCCTATTGATAAAGCCAATAAACCTGTCGCATTAATTCATTTACTGAAAGAAAATAAATGGCGGCAGGTTTTAGTGTTTAGTCGCACCAAGCACGGCGCAAATAGACTTGCAGAACGACTAAGTAAAGCGAACATTCCAGCCGCTGCGATCCACGGTAATAAAAGCCAAGGTGCGCGAACTAAAGCATTAGCAGCGTTTAAAGACGGCACCGTTAGAGTTCTAGTGGCAACGGATATTGCTGCTCGTGGTATTGATATTAAAGAATTACCGCACGTTATCAATTTCGACTTACCTAACGTGCCAGAAGATTACGTGCATCGAATTGGCCGCACTGGTAGGGCAGGTAGCAGTGGACAAGCTATTTCATTGGTGAGTGTGGATGAATTTGATGAATTATGTGATATTGAGCAAGTCATTCAACAGCTTTTAGAACGTCGCGAAATGCCAGGTTTCGAGCCAAGATTTCCAATACCAGTAGTGGACTTGAAAGCACCACGTAAACCCAAGAAGCCTAAAAAGCCCAAAAAGCAAAAGCCAACAACTCAACCAAAACAGATTTCACAGGCTAATAGCCAGTCAAAAAAATCAAACGAAAAGCCCAAGACTTCGCAAAGTCCAAATGCTAAAAAACGACGAAATCCAAGGCGAAATCGAGCGACTAACCACAAAACCACTGGATCCAATAATTGAGAATTAGATCAGCAATTGTAATAAATTAATTTGGACGCTGTTACATGAATAACGTATAAAAGAGGTTCTAATTAAATATTATGCTCTTGAAGGATTCATAGTATGAGCCGGATATTTAGAAAACAGCGCTATAAATTGTTACTCAAGCAACGTCTTAAAAAATATATTTCTTATGCTTTTGGGGAAATATTATTGGTCGTAATAGGGATATTAATTGCTCTGCAATTGAATAATTGGAACGAACAGCGCAAGCTGCAACATGACGTCAATCAATTACAACAGCAGTTATATCAGGAACTTTCTGATACGCATAAATACTTACAACACACTAATAATAGGCTTTTACAGTATATTGGTTATCTAGAGTGGCTGATAGTCCACTGGTCATCTCTAGAATATGAGAAAGTTTATACTCACATCCCCAGTGAATTTGCTAAGCAGAATCTAACACTACAGTTTTATTTCACAAGTTACTCCCAATTTTACGATCCCAAGCATAGTATTTTTGATGAAGCACTATATGATGGTTCGATGTCTTCCATGGATGTGGAGTTTGTTGCAGCGTTGAATGAAGTATATGTTGGAAGTAATGCTCGAATTAATCAGTTAATTCAAGAAGAATATATATTAGGCAATGAACTGAACAATTACATAGATAAGTCTTACGGTCATTTATTTTTAAACGCAAAGCGAGATGAGCAAGATTGGAGTGAGAATACGTACCAACTGCTATTAGCAGAATTTCGAAACGATGGCGTATTAAGGGCAAAACTCGATTCACGTTTGCAGAGAATTAAAAGTAGACTGTTGATATCTAATTACAGTTTAGAGCTAGTTGAAGATACGTTAGAAAAGTTTAAAGCAGTATCAAAATAAACATTTTAAATTGTTTTGGGATTTCGCAAAACTTAGATAACAATCTACTTAATTTTGAACATTCAATATAAATTTAGGAATTTAATATGGAAACAATAAACTCACTAAAAGTGTAAGTTATTGTCTCCATAATTAAAATTATAAAGCGATCTGTAATCAAGAAACTTTACTTTCGCGTCTGTATTTTGCAATGACAGACCATGCTTCAAGCATCACCAGTACGCTAACAACCAATACTACTAAATCTAAGAATACCAACAGATAGTTAGCGTCTGTCCAGTATTCTTTTAGTTTAATAAGGCCGGCAAAGAATGCCATGACCAACACAAAGGTCATTGGAATCAGGGTATAGATCGCAGGACGATTCATTTTGATTAACATGACAGAGATAACAAGCAACGTTAAAGATGCCAGGATCTGATTGGTTGAACCAAATAAAGGCCAGATAATCATGCCACCACTGCCAGACGCGCCGCCAGCACCAAACGCCAATAATAAACAAGTCGCAACAGCTACTAGGGTCGCTACTATGCCGTTTCTTAACGCTTTTAGGTTATAAATTTCGCCCCATTCTTGGATAATGTATCTTTGTAACCGAACGCCTGAGTCCATGGTAGTACCAGCAAAAAGCACAACCATTACAGCAAGTATGGTAGAAGAGAAATCAACCGGCAATCCCCAACCTTGTTGGATAAGATTAGCCCCACCGGTGATAAAGGCTGCAACACTACCATCGCCTAAATGACTGTATACTTCATGCCATTCTTCAGGAGATGCTGCTAGGGCTACACCACTTACCGCTACTATGGTGATTAGGGCGAGGCAGCCTTCACCAACAGCGCCTAAATAGCCTACAAAACGGGCATCAGTTTCTTTATTTAACTGCTTAGAGCTGGTACCGGAAGATACTATGCCGTGGAAGCCTGATACAGCGCCGCAGGCAATAGTCACAAATAACAAAGGAATTAAACTTGGGGTATCAATGGCGGTTTGTGTATTAAACGCTGGCGCAGTAATGTCTGGCATTGACATAAATACAGCGCCGTAAAGTAAGAATAATCCAACTAATAACTGCATTCCATTGATGAAGTCACGAGGTTGTAACAGCATCCATACTGGAAGCAAAGAAGCGATTGCAGCGTAAACAAACAAAATGATAATCCAGTTTGCATTCGCCGTTAAACCGAATAAATTTTCTGGTAGTTCTAATGGAATGTAGCTTCCGGCATACACTGATGCATACAATACAATAATACCAGCTATGCACATGGGAATAAGGCTGAAATTGCGCTTTAATAATTGGCCTATGATTAGGGCTACCACTATAGCTGCCCATGCAGGAAATACTGCATTAGGTTGGGAAACAAAGGATTTGGCTATGACCACACCAAATACTGCATTTACCATCAACAATACAAGGAAAACCACTATCATAAACAGTGATCGAGAGCGCTTACCGATAACGCTTTCTGACAATGCGCCCATTGATTTACCCTTGTGGCGATTACTAGCCCACAATGCGCCCATGTCATGCACGCCGGCAAAAAAGATAGTACCAAAAACGACCCAAAGAACCGCTGGTACCCAACCCCAATAAACCGCAATTGCTGGCCCAACGATAGGCGCAGCGCCTGCTACAGAGGTAAAATGGTGACCCCATAAAACCACTTTGTTTGTAGGAACAAAATCAACGCCATCACGCAGCTCATTGGCTGGTGTGACAAAATTCTCATCTAAGCGAAATATTCTTGTGGCAATGAATTTGGAATAAACAAACCATCCAAATAGCATTCCCACGATGCCTAGTACGACGATCATTATTGATTGCATATTATTTTTATCCTAATTACTTTAATGACGTCTATCAATGATTCTTGATATACGATATTGAAGAGCTTTCTAGATCAGAAAAACTCGGCGCGCATTAAACCACTGAATGTGGCTTAACGCTCGCCTGTAAGACTAAGGTCTTAGAGGTTATTGTAGTTCATCCCTTAGCTCGGCCATCAAGGTTAAACTTCTCAAGCGTGCTTTTGGCTCGTGGATGGGAAAAGATACAATCAATTCATCTATAGCTGTTTGATTTATGAAAGCGTCTAATTTAGCTCTTACTGAGGATTTTGTACCCACTAAAGCATATTGCAAAATATGATTCACCATGTGTTTTTCAGCAGGAGTCCAACTTTCAGAAATAGTCTTATCAGGTTTAGGAAATGGGGTATTGGCGCGACTGGTGTGCATTTGCACAAATTTCTGCTGTACCGAAGTGAACTGGTAATTAGCTTCCTCTTCAGTATCCGCTAGTACCACCATAATGCCCGCCATAGAATAGGGTTGTGGGTTTTGTTCACTAGGTTTAAATTGATTGCGATAAATGGTCAATGCATCTATTAGTTGGTCAGGTGCAAAATGAGACGCGTAAGCGAAAGGTAAGCCCAACTGCGCAGCTAATTGAGCGCTGTATAAACTCGATCCTAGTAACCACAGAGGTACATGAGTATTGTGCCCTGGAATAGATAATACTGGTCGACTTTCCGCTCCAAGATAGCCTTGTAATTCAAGAATATCTTGAGGATATTGATCCACTGACATTTCGCTGTTGCGTCGAAGCGCTTGGGAAGTACGCATATCAGTGCCTGGCGCGCGGCCTAGACCTAAGTCAATACGATTGCCATAGAGTTCAGCCAAAGTACCAAACTGTTCAGCAATGACCAAGGGCGAATGATTAGGCAGCATTACACCTCCACTGCCAATGCGAATCTTATTGGTCGCGGCGCCAATGTGGGACAAGAGAACAGCGGTGGCGGAACTGGCCACACTGCGCATTCCGTGATGTTCGGCTAACCAATAGCGTGAATAATTATGTTCTTCCGCAGCCACAGCCATTTTACGGGTCATTTGCAACGCATCTGCGATTGAACGTCCTTCAGCTACCGAAGCTAAATCTAATATAGAAATTGGTATCATTTATTTGCTTAGTTACATTATTTCTCAATATTGAAGAGATGTGGTCAACTTGTCTATAAACAAGTCATGTCGTCAATAGCTTCTAGACGTTGAAAGATATTTTTCAATTGACCAAGTTGGATATTCAAATTACGCTATTTTCTCTTCTTTACCTACATATCTCCATATTAGAAAGGCAGAAAAACTTAAGCCGAACATTATGAAAGAATATATAGGATAATCTTCAAATAGCAGGAATTCGCCTTCGAAAAAGTATTCAAATCCATAGATAATAAGGAAGAATATAAGAGGAATTGCGCTTAAGCATCCCACAAAGAACAAGAGCGCCCCAAGCATGGTGCCCAACTTAAACACTATGCTGATATCTTTGGCTGTTGCCATTTGAATCAGCCCATATGAGAAGGTGATTATCGTGAAAACAATAAGCAGTAAAGACACGAGATAAATCAAGTGTAACAATAGCTTTCCCTCGCTAAAAAGTTTCTCATTTATACAATTTTTATAAATGATTCCAATCAATATTGGGGTCTGTTAAAACCTTTTTAATCGAAGGAAGTTCTGGGTTTTTAGTTGCTTCCAGCACTTTTTGATTATTAAGCACATTATAAAAAATATGCTCATCTGAATTAAAATCTTGAAGTTGCTCATTAATTTGCAAATTAGTTTCAAATATTGAGGCGACTATTTCGATTAAATCCCTTAGAGAAGCTTCTTGACCTGTAGAAAGGTTGTAAGTATTTAAATTATCAATAGGTCTCGAAATAAGTTTCAGGCTAAGCTGCATCAAGTCATTCATTTGGATATAATCTCTCACAGTTTTCGCTGGCACTCTAAGGTTAATAGAGGAAGTGGAATTTTTAATTGAATCCAATAAGTACTTTACAAAGCCTACGCCATTTTTGACTGTTTGTCCTCCACCATAAGGGTTTGTAATTCGCAAAATTAATCCCTTTTTAACGTATTTATTTACTAACTCCTCTTGTAGAGCTTTTTGTATTCCATATGAGGATATAGGTTTAAGCTCATCCGATTCAACCGCAGGAGAAGACCGTTCTCCATAAACAGTTCCTCCGCTAGAAATAAAAATGTAGGGGAGATTTGCATAATGTTCTTTTAACAGGATTTGGTAAGGTTGTAATAATTTCTTTATTTCACTTACTGGTTGATTTGGCGAATTAGGTGAGACATAACTCACAAAGTCGATGACCAAATCACAGTTCAACTTTTCTAAATGGTCTACCGCTTTGTGATCACTTAAATCAATGGCATGATGATCTTTGCGGCTAGCAGTAACACTTCTGCCTGCACATAAAACGGTATATCCCGACTGGATTAAGTGCTTTGAAAATGCTTGGCCTAAATATCCATTTCCACCTAAAAGCAAAACACGTTTCATTAGATTAAATTCACTCTTTTACATAGGGATGAAGTTCTATTGATTTGTGACTCACTGATCAGTCTCAGGTGACTTAGCAAGTTGTCATTAACGAATTCAACAACAACGCGTAAAACAGAGTAAAAACTAAAAATTAAAACATGCATGCTAGGCGTAAGATTTCCTTGTCTGATAACTTCAAAATACAGTAAATAACAATATTTGTGTATTGAAGTAGTGAAAAGCGTCCGTATCATCTATATGACCATTATTTACTCATAAATTCCAGTCATTTTACATGGCTCTTAACAATTGTTTTCCTGCAAAATAGTCTTGTTTAAAAAATAATCAAAAACAATCTTTGCAAGCATGGATATTTGGTGTAGGATAATTTTTAGCTGCCTTTTGTGTAGTAGGTAATAAAGGAATAGCAAGCGCCGATTTTAAAAGGAAAATAGGTCCCATGAAAAAGTTAATATTTATATTTTTACTCGTAGTGCAAGCAAATGCAGCTTTCGCGTCTGCTCTTATTTATGGTTTTGAAGGTGAGGTCACCTTTACTAATGAAGGACCTAATAATAGTTTCAGCATTGGTGATACTGTAAACTACAGTTATTTAATCTCCCTAGATAGAGACGCTGAGTTTTCTCTTGTTGGGGATGCAGTGGTAACTACGTTTTCAGTTCTAGATGGATTACCAGCCTATTATGCAGAATATCTTGGCGGTGACTTACCCTCAGATCCAGTACAAAACAATATTTTCGAATCCTTTAATTATGGAAACCACACGCCGGTAGCGTCTGGGTTTTATTCCGCGATACAAACATTCTTGCCAAGCCTCTCATTTTTGTTTCCAACAAATTTTGACAGCACAGTGTACGATTGGGATTTTGGAACCGCATTCACCCTTCAAAACATTTGGGTAAATGACAATGGTGAAGAGTTTGCGCTAGAAGCTCAGTTGAATCTTATATCTATTAGCGTAGTTAATGACGTTAGCGCTAGCGAGTCAGGTGTGCTGTTGTTGTTGGGTTCATTAGCATTGCTTTATGTGAGAAGAAAACGTTAATAAGTTTTTTAGCTTTCTTATCGAGCGTCGAAGACAGATTGAACATTCATTCTGTTTTCGATGCGACTCACCTCTGTAGACTGTCTTTAATTTCTAGTTGCCTAGTCTAAATTTCCTCAGCCATTTCTGATTAGATCATATACCTTTATAGTTTCTTTAGCAGTAGCTTCCCACGTGAATTCCTCTGCTCGTTGATATCCTAAGGTTATCATTTCGTCTCGTCTTTGCTTATTACTTGTTATAGTGTTTATTGCAGATGAAATACTTTCATAAGAATATGGATCTACGAGTTCTGCAGCTCCGTTAGCAATTTCGGGAAGACAGGAGATATTGGATGTGATTACAGGAAGACCACAAGACATAGCTTCAAGAACAGGAAAGCCGAATCCTTCCCATAAGGTTGGAAACAAGAATAAATCTGCTGCACTATAGAGTGATATTAAATCTTCATCGCTTACATAACCGAGTTCAATAACATCATTTTCTAGCTTCAAACGGCTTATCGTTTCGTCGATGCCATGTAAATCCCAAAAGCGCCTTCCTGCTAATACTAATTTGTGTTCACTCTTAGTCTGCTGTTTATAATGATGGAATGCTTCTAGCATTGTCGCAATATTCTTTCTCGCTTCTAGTTTTCCTACATAAAGCAAATAAGGGCCATCTATCTTAAAAACACGCTTAACGACTTGCTGAGCGGTTTCAATTGGTTGCTTTGTAAATCGATTCTCAATACCGTGGTATACCACTGAAATTTTCTCAAGTGGAATGTTAAAATACTCAGATGTCGTTTGACGACTGTGCTCGGATATACAAATTATGTGCTTTGCCTGTGCTAACCCCCTTTCTATCATTGGGCAAAGACGGCGCCTGATAGCTATGGGATAAAACTGAGGGTGCGTAAAAGGCGATACATCATGCATTGTAAAAATGGAGTCGACCAAAGAAAATGGCGCAGGGATAAATGTGCTGTGATATAGAGATACTCCGGAGAGTGATAAGCTAATAGGCAGTGAAATCGGCAAACTGATCCAACGCATTGAAGGTCTTAAACGATGAAAAATCAGGTTGTCATATTCTTTACTGAATATAGAAACAGCCTTTTCACTGAAGCAAAATATATGATACTCGTTGTTTGGGTCGTTTTTTGCAACGTTTTCGACCAACATCTTCTCATAGGTTTCGGGGCCAGCGTCTTGCCGTCCAGCGCATGCGACGAAGATCCCTGTCTTCATTTTTCCAATAAACCCCGATACATAGTATTTAATGTTTGAGCTGATTTTTCTAATGAATAATCCTGCTCAATAAACTGACGAGCTCTATTTCCTAATGCTGTGGCAAGTTCTGGGTCTGTTACTAGCCGAGATACTGATTTTATAAACTGATCACTAAATCGACTAGCGCCAGCTGCGGGCACCAAGATACCGTTTACATCATCACGAATAACCTCAGCAATACCTCCTACTGAAGAGGCGACTATAGGCAAACCATTGGCCATGCCGCTGACTATTGCCATGGGAACCCCTTCTGCATGGGAAGGATGAACTTGAATATCAGCAGCTTGCATCAAGGAATCAAGCTCACTTGTAAAGCCAATGAAGGTGACATAGTTAGATAAATCAAGCTCAGTGCACAGTTTTTTTATGTCATCTTCCAGAGGGCCTCTACCAGGTAGCCATAGGCGTAATTGAGGGAAGAGGGAATGTAGCTTCTTAAAATTTTGTAAAAGAATGTCGTGACCTTTTTCTGGGTAGAAACGGGATACATTTATTAATACAATATTCTCGTCTGTTGCCCCATACTCTGCTCGTTTTTTAGTTCTCTCATCTACTGATAGCCATTTTTCTATTGGCGGCATGCCTGCAGGAAGCACTTGGACCTTATTCCTATTTATACCTCTTTTCCAGGTGTTTTCCATAGTTGTCATGCATTGGGATGTGATTAAATCAAAACGTTTTAACACTTTTTGGTTTATCCACTGAAGCATATTTCGTTTCCATCCAAAATCAGACCAGACATATAATGAACTCACGCATTTAATACCCAAACGTTTCGCTGATATTAAGCCAACGATGTCAGCGTATGTATTGTGAGTGTGAACTATGTCAGCATTCGCTGCTTTCAGTATTTTATTTAAACGTCGTGACGCACTGAAAATTGGCTTGCCTCGATGCCAAGGAATAGTTTTGACACTAAAACCGGCTTTTTCAGCTGCTTCAACAAAAAGTCTTTCGCTATTATCAGGATTTGAAAAACAAACTAGCTGTACATCAATCACTTTTGGATTCAGCGAATGTAACCAATTTAAAACTATTGTTTCAACGCCCCCAAAATCAATGGTATGTAGTAAATGAACTACGTTGATTTTTTCGTAAGGCGCTTTTGTTTTGGATGTCGACTCTGTAGATAAAATGATGCCAGCAAGAGTAGAATCTAAACTATCTATTGACTTTTTCATGTCTTCTACGTCAGTCTGGCGTAAGAGTCCCTTAGCGCCAACACCAACAACCTGATTTACATGTGAAGCCAAAAGCGCAGTCTCAGAATATTCAAGGAATTCTGGTGCTGAAATGATAACACCATCATATTGATGGCTAAGTTCATTAAATAGTCTTTGTCCACCTCTAGAAAATAGTTGAGCAATGACATGAGCGTCGGTTTTACCAGCAGGCAATAGGTAAAGACCAGCAACAAAGGTCGGCTTAATCGCTTCGTTAATAGTAAGTTTTGCGGAAACTACATCTGACAGCCCATTCTCATTCTTAATTGCAAAATTCTTATGCAACTGAGGATTTCGACAGTTAGCGTCGATAAGAAGTACTTTTCCAGATTCTTGAGTGAGTGCCATTGCATGAGCTACTTGACTAGCAACTTCAGCTGAGCCGTGATCTTTCGATACGCCAGTAAACATTATGATGCTGCCGTCAGTCTCGAAAGTAGCTCTTAACCGAGCGGCTAATCTAACAGCATCATCATTGAGTTTCAGTTGGTCAAGATTATGGATATCTAAAATAGTATTTAATTGTTCACGAGATAATTGTCCCTCACGTACAATAAGCTCTCCAAATAGAATGTCCTCGCCATTACTCTTTCTAGATTCTTGTTCCTTTAGGCGCTGTTTTAATTGATCTTCGGACAAATAGCCAAGCTGCACCATCTTTTTGCCGATATGACTTGCATCATGCATTTTCAAACCTCAACTTCACTTGTCATTCATATTGACTATTGTTATTCAAAACGTAATCGAGAAATCCATATTTCTCGGCTACCTTTGGCATTTTCTGTAACTGCACCAGCATCAGCAATTGTAATTTTATTGATTAAATGGACTTCTAACTTACGGTTTTTCGCTTTTGAATTATCTACTACCATGTCATTGATTGAAATCGATATGCTTTTTGATTTTTCGCCGGGTTGAACTACGGCATAAAAAGCCTCGCCAGTATTTTCTTCTACTTGAAATAGTATTGGACCTGACACATTACTCATAATATCAAATTTGATTACGGACATGTCTTCCAGTTCGCCTGCTGCTATGGCCTTTGAAAGCCATTGAAAACGTCCTTTTTTGTAATCAAACGACCAATGCATCGCTTTTTGGTCACTAACTGGGTAGTTTTTTAAGCTCACATTATCTGCACTTGAAGAACTAAATAAATCATTATGTTCGGAAAATCCAATAATTAATTGTTCTGGTTCAGTTTTTGGCGCTTGGTCCGGAGAAGATGCACCTGAAGATGGAGTCGCTAACATTTCTTGCCAAGTCGACCAGGCAAGCTTTGGTTCTAAATGTTGGTTAAAGAAACCAATATTTTGCCACAGCAAATATGCGTCGTTATCTACCTTTAAATCTTCAAACAGTTTTTCGTAGTCAACAGTCATAAACCAGACTACAAACAAATAATTATCTTGTTTAGCAAATTCAACTAAATCTGTTAAATATCTTTGTTGTAGTTTTTCACTTCCATTCATTTTGAGGTCAAAACTTTTAAGCTCAACATTTTGAGAAGAATACCCAGTTTCACAAATTGCGATTGGTACTCCCATTTTTTTTGAGTAGTCTCCAAGCCAAGCTAATGGGGTGCGCCATTCTTGAGGGGGAGGGGGTAAAGGGTCTGCACCAAATTCTTCATGGAAAACGGACATATAAGGATAAAAACTAATGCCTATAAAGTCGCTATTCTTAACAACAGTTTCTACTCTATCTTGTATAGATTCATCCATTAATGTTTGCAGACCAAATGAAATGCCGATAGCAAGATTCGGATAGTCCTTTTTAATATTCGAATATACGTGAAGATAAAGGGATTCAAAGTCGCGCCATCTTCCTGGTTTACGGTGGGCTAATTCTCCAGCTTCCAAACCAATATTTATGTAATCAGGTTTAAAGTATTCAATTGCTCTGCGTACGTAATTTAGATAAGCAGTTTTGACATCATCATCGTCAAGATCATTGTTTAAAAAGCTCGAAGAAGTAGAGGAGCCTTCACTTGGTGCTATTAGATTTACTCTGTCCTCGGCTAAGGGAGCGAGTGCTAGATAAGTAGGTTTTCCCGCTGGTTTGTTTTCTAGATGCTCTCGCCAGCTATCCTGTACTTTTTTAGGATAGGGCCTGTCATTTAATAACGCTTCTTGCCAAGGAATACCGTTATCTCGCTGGACTACAAATATTTGTCCATTATCGTTTGCTAGTTTAAATGATCGTTTTACTGCTTTTGGCTCAAATGCGTAAGGAAAAGGAGTAAAACCGAAAAATGGGCTATTTTCTGGAATTATTGGTTTAACATTATTTGAACTTGCAGGTTCCTTGTTCTCAGTACCTGTGGATGAACAAACGGTTAATGTGAACAAACAACACAAACAAATAATTAAGTAGTGCTTTTTATTTAATAACATTTCGGCAACTCTATGCGGCAATCACAAGCTCGTCTATTAATACTTTCAAACCGTCTGATAGATTGAATTTGGGTGACCAACCTATCATAGCCTTAGCTTCAGAAATATCAGAGTAACTTCTCTGCATCTCTGTTGGACGAATTTTTTGCTGGTTAATAATAATTGAAGTATCGGCTTTCATCATGTCAATAATGGTATTAGCTATAAGCTGAACAGATAATTCTTCTGCTCCTGATACATTAATAACACTGCCATGTACAGAATATGCATGTTCTAAAGACAATAAATAAGCGTCAACGGCGTCGTCTATGTAAAGCGGTGCGCGCGTTTGTAATCCACCATCTAAAGTAATACTTTTATCACCACGTAAAGCACAGTTGATAACAAACTTGATCAGGTTTAGAGGTTGCCTAGCGCCATATACTAGCGTGGGTCTAACCGAAACTGCATTAAATCCATGAAGATTTCCAAATAATTTAGCATATTCCCAGCCGGCAATTTTAGAAATTGCATAAGAACTGTTTGGTCCAACAGGGGTCTTGCTAGAATATGGTACCGCGTTAGTCCCGTAAACTTTTGCAGAATCTCCGTATACGATTACTTCTGGGTTATTTGATTTTGTAAAGGCATCTAGTAGATTGATTGTTCCTTGGATATTTACATCAACAGTATCTACGGACTGTTGAAAACCTTCACTAGCGTCTGGCTGCGATGCCATATGAAAAATAATATGGGGATTAAAATCGACCACAGTTTGAGAGATTTTTTCTTGGTCGAGTAGATCACATGGAACAAAATTAATTTGGTCTTTATGAAGAATATGATCTAGCTTACCTCGTTTTCGGGAAAGGGCAAGGATATGAGAGTTTGGAATGGATAAATCTGAAAGTAAAGATTCGACTATATGAGATCCAATAAATCCACCTGCTCCAGTAATTAAAACTCGCTTATTACTGAGATCCATACCCTTTCTCCTTAAATACGCTAGGTTGAATGCTCTTCTCAACTGTTGCGAAACTACCGTAAATATCTGTAAATGGAAACAAAGTTAAGTTGCAATAATCTTTCTGAAGTTCTACTTAGCCTAATTAAAATGCGCCATGGCGAAATATAACGCCTTTTACCGTTAATAAAACGATTTTGATGTCAAACATCAATGAGCGCTTTTCAACGTATTCAACGTCAAGGTCAACTGTTTCATAAAAACCTAGTCTTCCTCTTCCAGAGACTTGTGCTAGGCCTGTTATACCTGGACGCACAGTAAACTTTTTCAACATCTCACCTTTGTAATAAGGGAGCATTTCAGGAATTTCAGGTCTTGGGCCAACAAGTGCCATCTCACCAGTTAGAAGACACCAGAAATTGGGTAGTTCATCTAAGGTGGATTTTCTCAACCAACGTCCTTGGCGAGTAATACGAGGATCTTCCTTTACCTTAAAATATA
This sequence comes from Glaciecola sp. 1036, assembly GCF_050306235.1. Lineage (NCBI taxonomy): Bacteria > Pseudomonadati > Pseudomonadota > Gammaproteobacteria > Alteromonadales > Alteromonadaceae > Glaciecola > Glaciecola sp. 1036. The sequence continues at coordinate 14,427 of NZ_JBLWFH010000021.1, forward strand.
AATCTTGAAGTTCTTTATCGTCATACTTATATGCATACCATTCAGGGAATCTCTCTCTGGCATCAACATACATAGTGCGAAATTTAGTGAAGCGAAATAACTTAGTTCCTGCACTCACTCGTTTTTGTACGAAGAGCACTGGACCGCGACTGTCGAGTACTATAACTATAGCTACGAACAGCATTAGAGGCAAGCCAATTGTAAGTGCAATTAGGGCTACTGTTATTTCAATTAAACGAAGCGCCAACGAGGGCTTTTCGATAGGATAAGGAAACGCCTGCTCAGCCTCTTTTTGGGTAGAAATATTTCTACCTTCAAAAACACCCGCTTTCCCAATTGTTTTTTCCAGAGCAACTTCTGAGCCATTACCACTGTAAGAATTTATGTTTTTTCTTGCTGTATCTACGACACAATCCTGCATTGTATTTTCTGCGCCAATCATTGCCTTCCCATTCATTGCCCTAATCTCCTTTTCCTTGCTGAATATGTTAACTAAACAAACTTTTAAACTTTTTAGGCTATTTGGCGTAACTACTTAAATAAAAAAGTAATGGCTCTTAGTGTGAAATGCTTTATCACACTGAACTACAAAACCCTTAGTGTGTCCTACTACCAGCTAAAGCGTGAAAAAACTAAATAAACCTTCTTGTTAAATAATCACGAACTTAATTGAAACAAACAATTAAGCCGCCGTCCTTGAATCAACAAGATGCATTTCGGTTCTTCCAGTCATCTTTGACGAAGACTTCCAACTTTTATAAAAAACTGATGCGATTTTATATAAAAATTCAGTTAGCAGTTTAAAAAGCGTCAAATTTCTGACTATGTAATCACAAAAATTAAAAAAGTTCCAGAGATTATGATGATAATTTGAACGATTTTATGTTCAAATTTGTTATAAAAAAGGGCTTCTGTAGATCTTTTGGCAATAGATTTGAAAAAATTACCAAAGTTAATTGCTTTGCTGAGAAAAACAGTGAATATTAGAAAGTGACAAATAAATCGCAACGGACTTTTATGCAAACCAACACAAGGAATAAACGTTTTTAATGACAAGATACACTAAAACGCTTTAGTCGATGTCGAAAGACATAACAACAACTAAGCAGGGACTGATAATACTCGTAATAGGGAGAGGATTAGATAAAAAGTGATTTTTCATGATTATCTCTGCCAAACCCGTTAACTAATAAAGCACGTCAAATCTTAGGTCGTTGTATGCTTCTAATTTTGAATAAAGGCATTTCGTGCATCCTTTCACTTTAAACCGCATCTTTGCCTGATGGTATGTTTAGAATCTTTAAGGTCTTGGAATAATATCTCGTAAACTAGACCTAAGAGAACAGCCGTTGCCAATTAGTATTAATAAGTTAGAAGCAAGATGAAATTATTGAGAACAGCATTTTACGCAGGATTTATACTCATATCTCTTTCTGGTTGCGCCAGCACGGACTATGATGATGTAGAGCGTCCTGACATCCCAACCAGAGAAATTGCTAATCCATACGTATATAAACTGGGCGTAGGCGATAAATTCAGTGTCAAATTTTTCTACAATCCCGAACTTAACGAAGAAATCATGATTCGGCCAGATGGTAAAGCATCTTTGCAACTTGCCGGAGATATCGAAATGGCCGGGTTAACTGTAGAAGAATTGCGCCTGAAGTTAACGGACCAGTTCACTAGCTTTCTAAAAAATCCAGAAGTTAGCGTTATTGTTCGTGAAATTGAGTCACAGCAAATCTTTGTCGGTGGGGAAGTCGTTAATCCCGGAATGTACAAAGCAACTGGAGGGCTATCTCCGCTGCAAGCCATATTTTTGGCCGGTGGCGCTGAGGCGACAGCAGAGCTTAGTACTATAGTAATTTTGCGGGATAATGGAGAACCTTTCTTAGACTATTACATTATCGACATGGAAAATAACTTGGGGCAGCCGAATCAATTTCAATATTTTCAGTTGCAAGCCAATGACATAGTGTTTGTTCCACAGTCTCGTATAGCATCAATAAATCAATTCGTTGATCAATACATACAAAAAATGTTGCCGATTTTGGGTAATTTAAACTTTAGTGTCTTTTATGACATTAATGGCGACCGAACGAATTTGTAAAAGGAAGTTTATTGTGGCGTTTTTTGACTATACAGAAAATAACGAATCCTCAATTATTGAAGATATTTTGACCATTGTTCGAAGGAACATCAAATTCATTATAATCACGTTTTTGCTAATTTTAGCGGCTGTTTATGGTTCTTTGTTATACATGACGAACCAATACGAGTCTTATGCTTTGTTAATGGTGCAGCTAGGCAGAGAAAATACTGAAGTACCAATCACTGTTGATAATGGCGGCGTTTTTGCCAGTGGTGTACAAAAAGAAGAAATCAATTCGTATGTTAACTTGCTCTCTTCTAGAACTCTGATTGAAACGGCCCTTGATGAAATTGGTGAAGAGAGATTTAGTTTTGAGGCACCGCCACCAGAAACTTTGTTTCAACATTTAAAGTATTATGTGAAATCGGCGGCCAAGTGGAGTAAAACCCAACTAGAAGAAGGTCTTATACTTACCGGCCTTAAAAACAGAATGTCTGAACGCGCTAAAATCATTACCCTAATTGAGCGCTCGTTAAGTGTAGCCCGTGAACGAGATTCAAATATCATAAGAATTTCCCTACGACTACCAGACCCTGCGCTGGCTCAGTTGACCATTCAAACCTTAATAGACAAATACCACGAAAAACACGTTTCAATTCGCCAAACTAATAATATCCAAGCTGCCTTTAATGACCAGAGCTTAGTTTACAAAGACCAATTGATGAATAAACGGAATGAAATCATATCCATTATGAATACTTGGAATATTACTTCTGTGGAAGAACAGCGTGCGGAATTAATTAAGAATGTGCATAAAACAAAATATGCCATGAGTGAAAAAGAAACACTAAAACAAGAATTGATAACCAAAAGACCTATTATCTTACAGCAAATTGAGCAAGAGCCGTCAGTGCGAAAAGAAGCGGAAGTTTTTAACAACGGCAGTGAAGAAGCCATTCGAGAAGAATTAGCAAAACTTAGAATTCGGCAAATCAATGCTCAAAATAGATATAGCCAAAACTCAAAAATGCTAGAAATTATCAACGAAGAAATACAAGAAATGGAACAATTGCTATCAAATGAACGAGAGCAACAATCTACCAGTGTAACATTTCAACCAAATCCAAGAGCTGAAAACTTAAGAAATCAAATTAAAGAAATTGATTCCAAAGTAGCAGGGCTTAATGCTGCTATTCAACAGGATCTGAATAATATTAAACGTTTTGAAGATGAAATAAGACGTCTCGATCAGGGCAGTAATTTGCTTACTGTAGCTGAGTTAGAATACTCGGTACTTGAAACGAAATACCTCTCAAGTGCATCACGTTTAGAACAAGCAAAAATTGCTTTGGCCCTTGATGCCGCTCAAATAGCTAATATTTCCACAGTGGCAGCAGCCAATTTGCCTACAGTACCTGTTGCTCCCAAACGTCTTCTATTGCTAGTGATTGGCGCTGTGGTTGCTTTAATTGCAGGCGTTGGACTAGCGCTTTTACGTGAATGGTTGAGTGATATTGTGCATGAAGAGCGAGACATCATATCTTTAGATGGGGTTAAATTTTTAGGGCATTTTGAAAAAGCGACAGCGAGCAATTCGGTAGCAAATATAAGTTGACCGATATAGCCACTATTGTTAGCAAGAGATTTGACGGTGATAACATGACAACTAACCCAATCAAAAAGACAATGTTAAGAGGCTTCCAAAGAATATTTATAGGTGTTTTTTGTGCTATTTTGCCGGCTTATTCCTGCTTCGCTCAAGATGCTAAGTGGCAACCAATAGGTCCGCGAGCTGCCACTGTTATTAGTATGGAACGGTCACTAGTAAGTCCAAACATCGTCTATGCTGGTACCTATTTTGGTGGCTTATATAAAAGTGTAGATGGTGGGATTAGTTGGGCTCATCTTGAATCATCACTTTCAAATAAGGCTGTTTTCGCAATAGAAACTGATCCTTTAAACCTCACCACTTTATACGCAGGCACCTTTGAACATGGAATTTATAAATCTTTAGATCAAGGTGAATCTTGGGAGTCGATAAATAATGGTCTAACAGATCTTTCTATTCAAGACATTTTATTAATTCCGGGGCTTCAAAGAGTCTTAGCTGCCACAGAAGAGGGCGTGTTTTATTCAGACGATGGCGGCAATTCCTGGACTAAAGCAAGTGCAGAGCAAGACAGGCTTTATGGCAAAACGCTGATTCAGGATGCAACGGATTCTGATACCATTTACTTGGGGACTAGTGGCTTTGGACTCTTCAAAAGTACTGATAACGGTGCAGTTTGGACTCGTATTACAAACGGCCTTTCAGATGCCATCGTTAATAGCCTTACACATAATCAAAGTGGCGAGATAGTCGCTGCAACTCAGAAAGGCGTTTTTAAAATAGCGCCTTCTGAATTAATAACCAATACCGGTAGTTGGACGGATATTAGTCATAATTTATTAGACGTACCTGTATTTGATTTATTAACTGTAAGCAACGATAACACTATTGCTGCAACCCAAGATGGTATCTATCAATTTAATGGTGATAATGCTTGGGAATTGTGGGATACATTCCCCGCGCGTTTGTTATTCGGTACTCCTGGTGGTGAAATGATCCATGTTGCAGGCGCTTTAGATATCATGGAGCTTACCGGCGACATGGGAGCCAACTTTTTCAGTGTTGATAAAGGATTACAGAACCGATTTGTAGGGGCTCTTCACACTGTAAAAGTATTTGATTGGACAGTTATTTTTGCAGGCACGGACAAGGGGGTAGAATTAACCTCTGAATTTTTTAGCTTTGAAGGAGAGCTGCCTTGGTTATTGACTCGTGAGTTTAGCGGAGCCGTATTTGACCTGATTTCACACCCAATAATGGCAGATATTATTTATGCTGGCGCTGAAAGAACTGGCGTATGGAAATCCACAGGTTTTGGTTCCGAATGGATGCAAAAATCAAAAGGCATGGTGCCCACGCTGATTAATGATATTGCGCAAACCGCAGGTGAGAATCCGATTCTTTATACTGCGACTAGCTCGGGCGTTTATATTAGTCGAGATAATGGAACCACTTGGCGCACCTACAGTGACACTGCAACGCCTCGACATGCAACAACTGTTGCACTAAATACAGCAACTGATTTAGTTGCGTATTACGGAACAGAAGCAGGGGAAATATATTCTACTTTTGATGGTGGAGAATCATTCTTTCTACGTTGGCCCGGCAATGGTAAACCAATAAAAGATATTGCTGTTGCGCCTTTTTATAATATTTACGCAATCACATCAGACGGGCAAGTACTTTCATCATCGGATGGGGGTAGTAACTTTTTCCCATTAGAAGCAGCAGCCGGTTTTAATGCGACGCAAATCGTAATTGATCCCATTATGCCTTGGGTTGCTTATCTTTCAACTGCGGATAATGGAATATTTAAAACCACCACTAGGGGCTTAGAGTGGGAAGAAATCAATACAGGTGTAGATATTCCATATATTTTTTCCATAGATATTGATTCTGAAGATCCAGATTTACTCTATGCGGGGACGGTAGATGGCTTATTTAAAACTACTGACGGTGGGACAAACTGGGTATATTTGAATGAGGGCCTGCCAGAGGGGTTTGTCAATCGTGTAAAAATATCACCATCAGATAGCAAAGTAATATACGCCAACATAGACGAAACAAGCGTTTATAAAAGCAGTGATGGCGGTCAAAACTGGGAAATCCATTATGAAAGTGATGAAAATTCCATTGCATTACCGATTCTACCAGATCGATCAAATCTCGATACTATTTATCTAGGTGATTACCAAACAGGATTGAAAAAGACTATCGATGATGGGGAAAGTTGGACCAACATAAATGACGGCTTGACTCTTTTCGTTAGAACTTTAGCTACCACGCCTTTGGAACCAGATACCTTATATGCTGGCTCGTTGTCTGCAGGTATTTTTAAATCTACTGATGCAGCCGAAACTTGGTCACCTATGGGACTTCAAGAACGCAATATATTTAAAGTGTTAGTTGATCCCAGCGACAGCAATACCGTTTATGCAGGTACTTCCTTAGGTCTTACAAGATCAACTAATGGCGGTTTAGATTGGCAAGATTTAGGACAAAAATTGGATTTTGTGTTCCAAGTTCAGGTTGATAATACTGACCCTGATATAATTTACCTCACAGGCCTAGCTGGTTTCATTTCAAAAAGTACAGACGGAGGCCAAAGCTGGCGCCTGCTAGAAACTGATCTTCCTAATGCAAACATTCTTGCGATTGCCCAAGATCCAGTTAGCGGTGCTATTTACGTAGCACCAGAGCGTGAGGGGATATATAAAAGTGAAGATGGTGGTGAAACTTGGACCGCTACCAATAATAGTTTATATGGAGACCAAGTTACAACAATAGTGATAGACGATAATAGTAATATTTATGTTGGTACCCAGAAAAAAGGAATTTTTGTCAGTACAAATCAAGGACAAGAATGGATACAACAAGATATTACAGATACTGATGAAGAAATTTATATTTCGTCTATTTCCGTGATGAGTGCGACTACTGAAACAAATACTCATATCTTTGCCTCGATTTTAAATGACAACGAAAATAGCCTAAAGGTTGTAGCGACAGAAGCAGGAAGCTCTGAGTGGAAGAATGTCAGTAATGGTATTGTTGAAGTCGGCATCAGTTCAATAAGTAGTGGTGCAAATCCATCGCAGTTATATGCTATCGCCTCGAGTCCAGCTGTTGTCTATGAAAGCCTAGATAATGGTGAATCATGGGAACCCATTGTCACTTTAGATGTTAGTTCAAACTTAAGTAAAATCTTAACCGATCCAAAAAATCAGCAGCAATTATATGTGTTTACCAACAACGACGGGTTAATTGTAAGTTCTGACGGAGGAAACTCTTGGTTTGAAGCTACCTCACTTGAATCCAATAATATCAATCAATTAATACTGACCGACGAAGGACAATTATTAGCTGCAACTCTCGGGCAAGGTCTTGTGATTAGTGATGATCAGGGAGTGTCATGGAGTGGCGGTGCCAATACTGGCATCATATATTCTTCAATATTAGGTATTGCAGTTAATCCAAGTAATTCGAATCAAATTTTTCTCGCAACAGGTGGTACAGGAATTCACCGCAGTAATGACGCCGGAGTTGGTTGGGACGCCGTAAACAACGGACTCGGCGATTTGAAAATCCTGTCATTACTCATGGATCCAATCGATCCGCGAATTCTCTATGCTGCTACAGCAGAAAGCGGCGTTTTTGTTACCCATGACAGTGGAGATAATTGGACACCGTTAAATAATGGGCTTTTCAACAAAACTATCACTTCCTTAAGTATCGACCCCAATGACAACACTATTATCTATGCGGGCACTGAGGGTGGTGGGGTATTTAGAATTACACAATGAAAACCTCAGAAGCGAATTTTCATCCCATCACAACTGCCTTTTGGTATTGGCCGGTTGCGGTATTAATAGGGATTGCTATCGCTTATATAGGAGCTCAATTCTCTCCAATGCTAGCCCTAGCTGCCGGCATAGGAGTATGCGGCGGGATGATACTTTTACGTTATCCTGAGTTGGGCTTATTAATTACAGTAGCCATCATTCCAATTGAGCGCTTTGGTCGTTTTACTGACGATAATACAGAATTCACTATTTCATTAATGAGAATAATCGGGATTGCGACACTTGGGGTGTTAGTTATACACAAACTAACGCGCAAAAAGCAGTTCACCATTGATAAAACGCTGTTTTTATACGGTGCTTATGCATTTCTGGCAATTCTCTCCGTGACATATACAACCGATACGCTAGGAACTGTGCGGGCGGCGTCTTCTATCATTGCTAACCTCATGTTCTTATTTGTTCTAATAAATCTTACTACTCATAAGAAATTAGTGTTTCAATCTTTATTAATATGGTTGGCCGTTTCAGTCGCTATTGCGGTTTACAGTACCTATGATTGGCATCTAGGTTCAGGCCAAGATGCAGCCTTATTTATGAGCGGTGATGATGATCCGGGTAAAGGCGTTCAGACCACTGAAAATAGGTGGTCTACCATCTGGGTTGATAAAGCTGAGTTGGAGACTTTAGGAGGTTTGAGTTTGCGTCGGACAATGGGATCAACGTCTCATTCCGCTGTTTATGGTATAAACCTTATTATGACGCTTCCGTTCTTTTTGTTTCTCTTAAGATACTCAAAAAATCGCCTTACCAGTATGATTTTGTGGGGTTCACTAGCCGTAATTTGCTACAACATTCTGCTAACCAATACGCGAGCAACTATATTGTTAGCAATGGGAGTAGCTGGACTTTGCGTGTTTAAAGGGCTGCATCGAGTTACACTTGGCCAAGTAGGACTTGGGCTGGTGGGGTGTATCGCGTTAATACTGGTATTACCTGAAGATATTTTCAATCGGATCTTGGATATTTCCAATTATAGCTTCGAGAATTCTGCATCTCTGCAAATTAGATTAGAGTACATATATGCAGGAACAAACGCATTTTTAGACAACTGGTTATTTGGCTTAGGCGTGTCTAATGAAAACATCATTCCGGACTACATTAATAGTTGGTCTAATGCCCCAGAAAAAACTACGGCACATAATATTTACTTGCAAACTCTCATGGAGCTTGGCATTTTAGGATTTGCCTGTCTTTTTGGATTTGCAGCTCTTTTGCTTCGTTACAGTATTGTGGCAGCAAGAAACTTTCGCGCACATCCAGATATGCAACAGGAATATTGGTTTATGGTAAGCACTCAAATCACAATGATAGCAGTGCTAATTTATGGTCTTCAGGTTGACGTTTTTCATTTCCCACTGAAGGGATGGTGGATGTTAGCTGGGTTTACTATATTGATGTACCATTATAGCAAGCGTCTAAAGACGCCTAGCACAGACGCGTTCTCATTTAATGAACAAACAAAAAGGGAGTTGGAGTGATGGCTGATAAAACAGACGTAGCCGTTATCCTCATAGGGCTAAATGCAAAACGTTACGTGTTGGAATGTTTGGAGTCGATCTTCGATGCGACTTGGCGAGACGTCACCTATGAAGTTATTTACATAGATAATGGGTCTAAAGATGGCAGTGCAGATGCTGTCAAAGAACAGTTTGGTGATTCGGTAAATTTAATTGCCAACGACACAAATTTGGGCTTTTGCCCAGCTGGCAATCAAGGTGCAAGACTTGCCAATAGTCGATATTTATATTTCATTAATGATGACACTTTAGTCGTTGATGACGCCATAGCGCTCACTGTGGAATATATGGATGAGCATGACGATGTAGGAACCGTGGGTAGTCGACTAGTGTTTCCGGATGGAGAAGAACAATATTCAGGTCGTCGCTTTCCAAACATATATAGCTCTATCTTTGGACGCAGATCTTTTCTAACTCGCATATTTCCTAATTTTAAACCCGTTACCGATTATCTTTGCAAAGAACAGTTAGAGAAAGGTGAGCCCTTCGAAGTTGATTGGGTGTCAGCTGCAGGGCAGGTAGTAAAAAAGGACGATTTTTTGTCTGTAGGTGGATTTGCTGAAGATTATTATTACTGGCATGAAGCTGTATTTTGCCATCGACTGAGCTTGGCGGGCAAAAAAATCATCTTGGATCCAAGATCAAAAATTATTCATTATGAAGGTAAGGGGAGTGGACCTCGACCTCTTGCAGTACAACGCTTTCATATCATCGATTTTCACAAGGGCGCATTTCGAGCCTATTGCGAACGCTACAACTTGCCATTTTTTAGTATTACAAGAGTTTTGACCGCTACAGCTCTTTCCTGTAGAGGTGCTGCATTGCTATCTATGGCATATTTGAAATCATTTACCAAACGAGAAAAGGCTTAAATATGAATGCACAGACAGAAAGCTTAGGAGCGACTGAGCAAGTAGAATTTCCAGTGCCACTCATTTGCCCTAACTGCAAAGAAGATGCACTTAGTCATGAATCTGATGGGACAGCTCATTGTACTAGTTGTAACACTCATTATTCGCGAGAAAATGGCTTCCTAGATCTTATAATCGGTGAAAGGTTTGAAGATGACTCTGATTGTGAATGCTTATGTTACGAAGAGAACAGTAATGATTACACTGCTAGGAATTATTGGGTACCTCTTTTCTCATCCTTACAACAACCTAAAGACCGTCCATTAAGAATATTAGCTGTTGGATGTGGCACAGGTGTTGAAGTTGATATTTTAAATGAGCAAGGCTTTGAGTGCGTTGGGATAGATTGTGGTAATAGAACACAGGTTTGGCCTAATCGTAAATTTAAACATAATTTCTTACTTGCAAATGGCATGAAACTTCCATTTCCTGATGAATATTTTGATGTTGTATTTACTGGCTGTGTATTTCCTCACGTAGGAGTCGTTGGCGATAGCTTCGTCACCAAGGACGACTATTTAGAAGATCGAGTAATGCTTGCTTCTGAAATGTCCAGAGTACTTACTAAGGGCGGCAATATTGCGGTGAGTAGTCCGAATCGATTGTTCCCATTTGATTTATTTCATGGAAGAGAACCGGGCAATTACACCCCTAGATTTAATCGCCCAGGAGAGCGTTTTTTATTAAGTGCTAATGATTACCGAGAAATGTTTGTGAATGCAGGGTGCACTACAGCTGTACCTCAAAAAACAGAGGGATACTGGGGCTTTGTTAGAGCCAAACACAGTTTTAAAGGCTCTATTTTAACTCTTCCTATTCGTTTCATGTTTTGGTTGAGTTCTCGAGAAACCTTTAAATTTTTGCGTTCAACACCTTTTTCTCCATGGCTAGTCATGTTGGCTAAAAAATAAATGAGCGCTGCAGGTGAAGTGAAAACTGCAGGTAAAAAACAAATAGTAAAAGAGTTTAGCCTTGTTACTTTTGCCAAAGTGCTAGCCCTTGGTTCGCTTTTTGTTTGTGGTGTTTTTATTGCAAGATTTATTGGTCCCGTTGAATTTGGGTTTTATTCAGCGGCTTTGTCTTTCATAATCTTGTTTGATGCCATTATCGGTCAACCTCTTGATAATGCCGTGATTCGTTTTAGTTCACATCACTCGCAATGGAGAGAGCGGACAGAAAAAATTCAAGGATATGTGTTGCGCATCAAGTTGTGCGTTGGATTTGCACTTTGCGCTATTGCATTCTTGTACCTCGATGAACTGACCACTTTGATGTTTGATCAATCCGCCAGCATCAATCTACTTATCTCAGTGATGGGGTGTGGTATTATTTTGCTGATTGTTCGAAGTTCAGCTTGTTACTTTCAAATTAATCAACTGTTTGCAGAATATGCTAAGTTTGACGGTTTGCAAGGGCTTCTCCGTTTGGTATTTGTGGGGGTGTTCATTCTTTTAGGCGTACAATCAGCTTCCTTCTATGTAGCCATTTATGGTTTAGGCTCCCTTTGCGCCTTTGTAGTTTTTTTTACTTTGATAAAGCAGAATTTTTATTTTGCAAAAACGCCAGATAAAAACGACAAGCGAAAAATTATGTCATACATTGGCGTTACCTCCTTTATCGTTGTCTTAAGTACAATTACGGGTAAAGCTGATATTCCGATACTCTCAACTATGGGCACTGCCGAGGAAACCGGGCATTATTCAGCCGCTATGCAAATAGCCATGATTGGAACCCTTATGGCGTCATATATGGCGGTCGTTTTCTATCCAAAAGTTGTTGAAATGGCGAAGCAGGGCACGCTAGCAGGTATGATTAAACTGAACCTATGGTCCGCATTAGCTATTTCAGTTTTTTGCGTACCAGTGGCAATTTACTTAGTTCCTTTGGTTCTTCCTTTGATCTTTGGAGAACAGTTTCAGCCTAGCATTCTTATTCTTCAGATTTTATTTGTGGGCATTTGTGCCGACTTTGTTGTGATGCCTATTCTACTGCCATTCGCTCTTCAGCAAACTGCCAATAAAATACTTGTCGGGGAAATTGTTATTACCTTACTCTTCTTTATTGGGATTTTCACAATTCCATCTCTTGATGCCTTAAAAATGGCATTATTGGTCAGTGGAATAAGAGTGTTGAAAATGAGTTTATATTTATCAGTGACGGTTCACTTTTTAGTTCATAACAAGAAAAGTGAGACCTAAACTTATTTCCACTGAGCACAGAGAACACAGGCCAAGTCATATTAAAGATCTTTTTTGCAATTTAAACTAAAATAACTGTCTAAATTCAGAAGGTATCGCTTCTATTTCTAGAATATAAATATCTTTATAAAAAATTTCAGCCGCTTCACTTTGCAATTGAATTTTACCCTCAATGAGAGGATGCGCTATTCCATTTTCATCAAGTGTACGCGAGTTAGCCAATACCATGACAACTTCGCCATTAACTATATGTAGGCTTTTACCTTCAAAGCAAATAAGTTCAAGTTCATTCCATTGGCCTTCAGGTTTTTCGTGGTTTTCTTTGCGTAACACAAAGCCTTTGTTAGCTTGTTTTTCCCCAACTGAGATATAGTCTTGAGTCTCGTCTGCTACTGGGTTCATGATGTATTCTGGAATGAAGGCTCGTATGTCTATCGCGGAATTTCCTTGACTCCAGTAGTCTCCAATGTGGCCTCGCATAATTTGAAACTCTTGGGATACCATCCAGCTGCGCCAGTACTCTTTTCCGTGCTCTCCAGCTCCGTGATACAAGATTCCACTGTCTTTAAGTAATTTTTTTCGAGGCTCATACACCTTATCACCCCACTTAAATTTTAATTTGAAACGATAATTTCGATAAGATTTTAGCGTCGTTAAACCACCATAAATTTCACCACTGACTTTCAATACTGGCGTACCATTGGCTTTAGATTCGGCTTTATCGACAGTATAAACGCCATATTCTTGAGGATGTTTCAGTAAACCAAAGGGCGCAATATCTTCACCTTCATCATTTTTGGGTATTTCACCGTTATACCCCAGCTTATGACGATAACTTAAATAAGCCTCCCATTGACTTAAATTTTTGTCTAATAAGGGCGTCCATTGGGAATCAGAAGAACTCTTGGCAACATTAGAACAGGAAAATAATATCAGGGTAAATAACAGCAAGAATTTCATACAGCACTCATAGATCAGGGAACATCGAAGCGATGTAAATTACCATAAGTAAAATCATTTACTTAATCCATATCGCCAAAAAACTAAAAATAAAGCTGCGAATGTGAAATTGCATGAGCTATAGACTCTTCTTAGTCTTAAAAAGCAGCTCTACAAATATTTACATCAGTACACTGAGTTCAATTGGTGGAGGCGCTTCATCTGCTTTTGTTTTTAAATCATTTTGTTGAATCGGCTCATTATCAAACGCGGCTTTTAAGACGCGATTTGGAGTAGGCGGCATGTTTTCGTGATTTGGCTTGATGACTTTTGGGTCTTTAATTAACCAGTTGATTAACGAACTTAAATTGGATTCAAACGTTTTCACAACTTGGCTGTTACAGTCGTATCGCTTTTTCATTTCTGCGATACCCGTATAAACCATTTTTTCGGAAGCCACTAGATATGGGTTATCTGTGCTAGGAGCACCATAATGGTCTGCAATTTTATCGCGTAAAGCAAACAAATTCGGATTAAGTGTGTAGGTAGCTTCATATCTTTCACCTCCACTTTGAAAACCTTCGTCATCAATAACGATAGGTTCCACATATTCATATTTCATGCTTTGTGCGTCTTCTTCAAAACACATGTCGTTCCAATTCTGATAGGTATGCAAATACTTATTTGCGACGCGTTTCAATAGATGGGATTGAAACTTATTATACTCAGTAACTCCAGGCAGTACATGTTCCAAAACGCCACTGAATACAGATAAATCCTGTCCGTCAAACTCAACTTTGTGTAAGTAAGCCATTTGGTAAATTGCATCCATATCGGAACGATAAATTGCATTTAAAAATCGACCTCCTGGAAGATCACAGAATGCAGCGTTTTCACATTCCGGTCCTAGTAATTGACGCTGAATTTTTTGTTCGAATTCTAAGGCTTGTTTTGAGAGCTTTCGATCATCAATGCGTAGATTTTCATCAATATCTTTAATCCCAGTTAATCTGTCAACGCCTTTACGTACTGCGAAACTGTCCCACTCGTTAGCATCCCCGTAGCTATAATTTTTAATGCGTAAGGACTTTACATCTTCACAACGTTTAGCAATTTCATCAAATGCTATTTTTGAGATGGTCCTTATATAGTTTCCTCCAAACTCCCGATTTCGATATTCGTGATTGACTCTATATTCAGCTATCAGGTTACGGCTATCGCATAAATCAGATTCGATAAAATAAATACGTAACCTGTCTGATGTATAAAGGTAAGTTTTGCTGGTTTCTACAGAGTCAGAATTGATCAAATTTTCATCTACATCTAGAGCAATTAGTTTTGCTAATTCTGAACCTGTATCTATTGCTGTGAAGTTATGTGGAAGTGTACTGGAACCGTAGTAAGCATTTAGACTTACACGTTTAGATTGAGTTGACCCTGATGAAACACTGCAGGACCAACGTTGCATGTTAATGTCTCTATTGTTAGGACTTATTTGTGCTGTAAAGCCTCCCCAAATCGGATAGCCGTGTAACGATGAGTCGCACTCAGTTTTATCTGTACTAAAGCCGATGCCATACCACATGCCCCGTAATACATAATGTTGCACTTTTGTGGGGTCTGATTGGCTTAAAATGGGTTCTACATTTGTTGCTATAAATGTTGAAGTGAAATGTTTATCGAAAAAGCCAAGTAAACTTTTTTCGTGCCAACTGATTGCTGTGAAGGGAGATATTCGAGCGGGGCCTCTGCTCAGCATAAATCCTTTATCACGAAGAGTTTTAGAAATATCGAGAGAGTCGAGTAACTCTTTTTGTTGCCAACTTCCATTTTTCTGGAATGTAAGCTGAAAGAAGCGTCCGCGATGCTCTCTACTATTAGCGCCTATGATATAGGTTATATGCGTAGCTTTGCTACATTGTTTGACCAACAAAGGGATTGAATCTTTGGCATAATCTAATACTTCAGCTTTCGCGTCATCCACCGTTCTTTTACTCAAAAAGCTGATGAAAGCACCAATTCGAGGTCCGCATGCTTGATTGCTAAACAATGAAAGTTGCTCACCGGATTTAGTACGTTTATTGGCTTCGGGTATTACAATCTGGGCCGCAGTAATTGATGAGTATGTCAATATTTGTATGACGATATAAAACAACGCACTTCTTAAAATAATCATGGGTGTTCCTTTTCCATCTTAATCAGCAAATTTTGTTCAATTGCTAGTAGGTTGAAGTTCTTGAGCTACTTTACTATTCTGATCTTAGGATTATCTTACCGCAGGAAGCACAATGATACCACGTCGTGTCAGTCGTCATGTTAAGGAACAAAACTGGTTTGCAGTTTTTCTCGACCTAGTGGTAGTCGTAGTCGGTATTTTTATCGCGCTACAGGTGTCTCAATGGCATAACGACAGTGAACAACGTGCGGAAAGAATTTATCTTCTTGAGAAGCTCGCTGAGGATATCAATAATACATTAGAAGAGCACAAGGAAACCATTGAAGCCTTTGATGCGGTAAGGGAGGATTTTACTGTTCTAATTAGTATGCTCTCTAAAAAACCAACGGATGATAACGCGCATGAAAGGTTTTTTAAAGCGTACAATGTAATTTTTAACACCTACGATACAACCTTTGAGAGTCCTACCTTTGAGTATATTTTGAATTCAGGTAATTTAGATTATTTAGGTAGGATCGAAACGCAAAATCAGTTTTTAAAACTCAATAGTGCTAATCTGGAAAATAACTTCCAGACAGAAATATTAAACCAGTTATTAGCGCCTATTATTGTCAACGTAATGGCCAAAATTGTGGTTCCCGAACAAGTTAACGACATTCAAATAGGAAGTAGTTTAAATGACGTTTATGAATTTCCTGAACTACTTGGTCATACAGTCACTATTCGAAATGTCGCTTATATACAACGGGGACAAATAGATAATATTGATACAGTTTTAAACAATCTGTTAGTTGCCGTAAATGAAGAATTAGCTATGCTACAAGAGTAAAATTGTTGCGGATGATAAGATGGAAACTAAGGATATTGCAGATCTGTTCATAATAGCCACTGGCAAGATAGAGTTCTTTTGGAATTTCTACACAGTGACTTTATTGGCCATAACGGGTTGGCTTGTAACTAAAACAAATCCTCTTAGCTTGCAGTTAAAAATTTTAATTAGCCTTGGCTATTTCGCATTTGCAGTAATGAATATTTTGGGTCTGTTTGGAGCTTATATGTTCGCTGAGACTTTACGTCTAGATTTACTGGCTACATCTGATGCATGTCAGTCCTCTTTAGAAAATACTTGTCAGGCATTGAGTTCCCACTCTTTTGACGTACAAAAATCCATGATTTTGCCTATACATGGTTTTATTGGCTTGGTTTTTTTCTACATTATTTGGTTTAGTAAGTTTGGCAAGACTAAAATACCTGCAAGTTCTGCATAAAGGTAATTAATATTTGATTGCCCACCTGATTTTAACTGTATTAGTTAAAAAATCTCTATTGCGTTTAGTGGCATAGCAGAAAGTTATGCCCAGATTACGCTTACTTTCTGACCTGATAATAAAACGGCACAGTCGAAACTTGAGGTTCTTCATAAATTAACTTTGAAACTTCAACTTTATAAAGCCCACTCTCCATTGAATCACTTAATTTCACAAATAATTTAGCGCCATATTGTTGGGTGTATACATGGCCACTTTGAATCAGCTCAAAGTCGACCTTTGTTCCGTTAATAGTTACGCTATGGAACTCTTTTAGGCAGACAAGTCTGGCTTCACGTTTTTCAAGCCTCGAAGGGTCCTCAAGGGTTGAAAGCGCCTCACATCTATCATCATACAATCTGCGCTCACTCGAAAATACCGGAACAAATATTTCAAGTGTTGGTGAAGATATGATGTCACTTTGTAATTGTGGAGAAACTAAAAAAGTTTCATTTTCGGATTGATCAAAATAGTATCTGGGTTCAGCCTTGGTTGGATTGTTATAAGCGGTTGGCTTAATCAAATATAGAATATTGGTTGGAATAATCCTCACGGCGGACATCGCAAAACCACAACAAATAAAGAAAATAACTAGCTTAACCAAGGCCTTATCTTTTTTGAAGTTGGTGCTAAAAAGTGCGCTAATTTGCATTATGGCCTTGTACAGGGGACCAAAACTTAACAGTGAAGTCATCATCGACAGCTTGAAATATAGTGTTTGCAGTTCTTCCTTATCTTTATTGCGCGGCATATTACACACAAGACTTATCACCATTTGCAAAACAACCAAACCGCCGATGATATAAATGGGCAACAATATTATGTAAATCGGCAAAAACTCTACTAATACGTTAGCCAACAATAAAGACAATGCAGTACTAAAGAAAATCCAGCCATAGGCCATTAGTAATGCAAAAGCGGCTGAAAAGATAACACTGCAAAGCCTATCAGCTTTGTTCACACTATCGTTTAACTTAGGTAGTGCCATGATCAGTTTTTCTAAGTACAGCTTTGAAGAGCGGCTATCATCCACTTCGTAGTCATCAAACACAGAGTTTAGCCCAACCAAGCCGACCCAATATGCTCGCAACATAAAATGAATAATAAACATTGAGGATAATATGCTGATTGCCAATAGTGCACTGTAGACGACAAAATAGGCTGCATTGTAAAATGATTGTGGCAATATACTTATAAAAATATCGGTAACCCATTCCACAAACCCAAAGAGTTGAAAAGTGGAATATATGCTGATTGCAGCGACTAATAATTCAGCTTCCCAACTTTCGTCTTTTAATCTTTGAAGCCAGGTTTGGTTTTGTTGTTCAGTCATTCCTTTCTCTACTGAAGTATGCAACCCATTTATTAGATTAATTTATCGGATAAAGAAGAAAAAGGAAACTAATCACCTGCATTATTAATTGACGGATGTTAATCCTACTTTCACTGATAAAAGATATTTTAATGATATTAAAGTTTGCAAAAATTATACAGTGATATTATTGTTTATAAATCGATCATATCGTTCAAGATTTAAATACACCTACAAACAAAAACAAGGAAGCAAATCAAATGGAAAATATAAGAAAAATATCAATCGGATTAATCGTATTTACATTGATTTTTATCCAAGCTTGTGGTTCCACTTCTAATTCAAATGGTAAAGACGAGGGGTTGGGATTTACTATGAAAGCTTTATTATGTTCCGCGGGTGGGGTTGCAGGAGCATATGTAGGTAAAACACTAGCTCAAAAGTATTTTGAAAAGTCAGACAAAGCTTATACAGCCAAAGAAATAGACACCTACACCAAAGGGTTTCAAGTAGGGTTGTTTTTAACGTTTTGTGCTATTACAAACTATGCTGGCGAAACAATTTACAAAAAATTATCTGAAGCAGGACAAGAAAAACGTAGACAACAAGTTCTGCAAGCTGCCATCACTTCGGAGACAACAACATATGCTGATCCATCCAATCCTAATATTCGAGGTGTGGTAGAGCCAATAGACCGCTACACTGAAGATGATGGTGAAAAAGAGTGCGTTGTAACTCGCGATACCTTAACTGTGGACCAGTCGTCAGAAGCTATTTTAACTACACTATGCCGTGAACCAAACGGTGAATATCAAATTGTTGCCGTTTAGCCTACAAAATTGCTAATTTAGAAAGGCCTCTGTTTTGAAAATTATTGTTAGTTTTTTAATAATTGTATTTTTTATATTCGTGCAATCAGCGAATGCTAAAGTGCACAACATCCCTTGCATGAAAAATGCGCAAGAATGTATGAAGATAGAAACGTCTGGCAATATTATGCGTATTTCAGGAGGGGTAACTAGTGGTGATGCAAGCCGTATTGGAAGAGTTTTGGGATCCAACATAATTTCGGAAATCCATTTAAATTCTCCCGGCGGTGACTCAGCAGAGGGAATGCGAATTGGCCTTATGTTTCGTGAGCATAGATCATTTGTCAGAGTTGCAGATAATGCATCATGCGCTAGCGCTTGCACAGTAGCCTTTTTAGGTGGCCGCATCAGAGCAATTGATGACAATGCAAGCTATCTAGTCCATATTTATTCTGGATATATGGATGGATTTGATAGATACGATGGAAAAAGTTTCGAATCTACCAAATTTCAGAGAGCTGATAAAACTAATTTTGTTTGGAAACATGAACTAGTAAAAGATCCTAAGGGATTTTTAAGATGGATCCAAAGAGACACACATGGGTTCGAAAGAGTTGATAGTGCTTTCCACTTTTTAGAAAAGTCTAGAATAGTTAGGGAGTATAATAGTTTAAGGTCTGAAAGATCGGCTAAAGTGGCTCTGAGATTTAGCTATTTAAGGAATATGATCCAACCAATTGAATATCGAACGAGTGAAGATGCTATATATAGAGAAGGTCAAGCGTTAACTGCAAAATTAGAAAAGAAGCGAATCGAATCCTACCAACATTACATGACACACAAATTAGAAGAGGATGTTGCCCAAATTAAAAGGGGGGGCGCTAGCGTTGCTCATATCATAGCTAAACGCATCGAAAGAGACACTGCCTTTAATATAATTGCAGGCATTTGTGAAATCAATGAGACAGGGAAAACTGGTGATTTTATCGCTTCAAATTATAAGGCCACTGAAGTCGCTGATAAACTGTTTTCCCTTTGTAAGATAAGTCGTTTTGACGATTCATCTTCAAGTAAAGATTTGTTAGGCCCCCGCAGTAGTCATGCACTTCGTATGATCATTACTATGTTTGAAAGTCGAATAAATTCAACTTCAAAATTAAGTCAAGAGACCTTGTATAACTATGGATTTAAAAACCTCAAAAATTCTTAATTTTGTTTCTTTGAAGAATCTTGTTTCATCAATTGCAAACAAGACTAAATATCATATTTTGATTTTGTCAATAATATTACTACTGCAGGGCTGTGCCTCAACCGGGTTGAATGAAGATCTTGGCACTACCATTGAAGGGAGTGGCAACAAAATTGTCTTTACATGGTCTGATGATCACCCTTTTGCTCAGCTGTACAAAAAGCGCAAGATCTATCTTGTTGCTGAATATATGGAAGAGAATCAAAATGGTAAAATAAGACCTGTAAGGCAAGTTATTCCGACACCTCCCCAAGAATTTATCGACCTAAATACTAAAGTGTTTCAACTTCCCAATCAATTGCGGTCTATTCCGCACAATCAGAAGATCTGCCTGCACTTAAGTATGGATAATAAGCCAATACCTGTGAGAAGTAACTCGGGTAATGGCGAAACGTCGAGATTTTCTTTTCCTGCATGGCAACAATTAGTATTTAATACGACAAAAGATACCTATGAAGAAAAAACTATTTCCTTAGCAAAATACCAGTATGAGCAAGCAAAAGCTGCTGAGCAAAGCGCTTTAAATGCAGAATTTGGTGACTTAAAGAATTTAAATACGATTTTAAAAGCCGAAAACACAGTTCTTAAAACAGCTATAAATACCCGTGAAGATTGCAACGCGATTGAAATTGTAGCTGATAAACCTAAATTAACCGGCGATGTAATGCCAGAAGAACTGATACCCATTGCTGCTACTGCAATTTGTACACAAAGTTCTACTTTCTTTTTGGATTACTACGATAGTAGAAAAGAATATTTCGATGGTTATAGAAACAACAGAAATGCAGTTTTGAAAGATCCAGATAACTTTAAATTGATTCAAGTTTTGCCTGCAATGCTTTTAAATCTTAAAAATAAGGAGATAATAAATCACCCTATTTTTTCTGACGTCCAAGACGAATTAAATCAATACTTAATGCACTTTAATATCTATGTGAAATATTTCGATACGGAAGGGGTTTATAAGCCAAGAAAGGACTATTTATCAACTTCCAAATATGCGTTGGAAGCTGGGCAGTTTGATATTTTCGCTGCACTTATAGATGGCAAAACTCCTACAAATGTAAGTAGAGAGAATGTAACTGAAGTGGTTATGCATGAATTAATGGAATTAAATAATTGCATAGCGGATACAACGGTGCATTTCAGAACTAAAAAGCAAAGTTATGATTTAAATCTAATTAATGCTCCTCAAAGAGCCATTGCTTCATCAAAATACTTTGTAAAAGCATGTAAAGCCGCTTTTGACAATAGAGAAGAAACCGCCAAGAAGTTTACAGAACAAAGAATTAATGCAGAGAAAAAGCTTCGGGATATAGAAGCAAAAATCGCATTAAGAGAATCCTCATCTCCAATGAGTTCATCTAAACAAAAGTTAAATCAACAGTTATGTAGTATTAATAGCAATTAAATCATCTAAGTTAACTAGAAAACTTTTTGATTGCTATGCTATCTAATGAGCAAGATTAACCTCTAGCAGATGAATATCTGAATCCTTATTTAGGGCTGAAAATAATAAATCAAAACCATGCAAATCTAATAAGCCCTATTAACTAACGCGTTTTCGGGCTCTTACATTTTCATTATAAATTGCGAATCGCGAAAAAGGTTAAAGTAATTTTTCTAACTCTTTTTTCGATGCAAAAACTGCTTGCAAAGGTGTCATTCCTTGAGGGTAAACTTCTTGTTCAATCACTAACCATACGGGGTCAGGTGATTTCGCAAATTGTTCAACAATGGCCGACCAATCAATCAAATCTTGTCCCAGAATAGATGAAATACCATTATCAGCGTGGGTAACTTTATTTAACTCTCCGAAAATAATGCCCATTTTTTCACCCCATGATCCAGGCTTTGCTTTTTCAATGGTAGACATAACCTTGTCGTATTGGCTAACTTGCGCTTTCATGTGGGCAGAACGAATACGGTCGCCATAGCGTGAAATTAGTTCAACAGGGTCTTTACCGGCAAAATATGCCCAACTAATATCCAGCTGTATGTCTACGTCATCTGTGGTGTTCTCTAGCATATACTCCCAGTAGTTTGTGTCAGTGTAGTCGTTAAATTCGTCTTGATGGTTGTGATATCCTATTTTCATACCATGGGGAGCAAGAACTTTGGCAGTTTTATTGAGTTGATCAACAATACTTTGAATCCCGTCATCACTCCATGCTCGGCCATCAGCTGGAATAATAAGCCAATCAACGCCCAACGTTTTGTAAAACGCTATGGTTTCGTCGATTTTATCTTCGGTTAATTTGTCAAAACCAACATGAGCACCGCTAATTTTAAGGCCAAGCGAATCTAAATAGGCTTTAAAACCAGCTGCGTCATCCCCAAATTCACCAAGGTTACCGGCCAGTTCCACTGCATCAAAACCCTCATCAGCTAAAGACTTTAAGGTACCTTTTACATCTTCGGTAACACTATCTTTCACCGACCATAACTGCACTGAAATACCTCGATAAGGAGAATCCGAGGCGAATGTTTGGTAAGAAGAAAAAGTAATGGTGACAGCTAAGACGCTTATAAATAGGCGGCCAGTTAAACTCAATAAAAATTTCATATTATGTCCATGTTGTTTGAGAATTGGTTTGAACGTGAAATACAGCTGCTGACTAAGCAAGGTGTTGCTGCATCTCTCACACTCTAAAAATGTCGTGTTTAATATATGCTTTTTTGTTTACTTAACTTTCACTTTTACGACTAAAAAAGCGAACTGCGATTTAATTTTAAGGGATTTATTGTCACTTTATTTTGTTGGACAGTATAGGAACAAAAAAATCAGGGGACAAGCCATTGGTAAATAATTCCATCTAAAATTTTGAACTCAATCTAATTGAAATAAAGTCTATTACTTCAACCTGTTATCTTAACGCCAAGCCTATTAATAAATACATCGTTTGCCAAATAACGCAATAGTGATCCCTTATAAAATAATTTTATCCTATGATAATACCAATATTATGACCAATTAATTTACATTATTTTAACAGCGATATTCTCTCAATGGGAGCTAGATTGCAGAGATAAATTAATAGGAAAAACCGGATGAAATTGAATCCAAATATGTTTGGTTTAGTAGTCGCAGCTATTTGGTTGGCAGGTTGCAATGGGGCTGGCAGTAAAGATATTAAAGAAGTGGCTACCGATTGTTCTTTACCGTCGAAATTTGAATGGGAAGCCAGTTCAGCCTTGGTTTCACCAAATGAAGACATATTTGGTCTTAAAGATCCGTCAGTGGTTTATTATGAAGATAATTATCACATTTGGGCCACTATAAATGACGGTAACTGGAAGTCCGTTTATTTTAGTTTTACTGATTGGGAAGATGCCAGCAAAGCTGTTCAACAACCTATGCACGGAACTAAAGTGGGGAATACTGTTGCTCCTCAGGTTTTTTTCTATCGCCCACATAATAAATGGTACAACTTTACTCAATGGGGGAGAGGATACTCGACCACCAGTGACATTACTGATGTTAATAGTTGGACACCAAGAAAAAACTTTTTACAAGATGGTCCGCCCATTGAAAAAGGCAAACCAGAGTTAGACTACTGGGTAATCTGTGATGATGAAAATTGCCATTTATTCTTTTCAAGGGATGATGGTGTGCTTTATAAGTCTAAGACTACCAGAGACAACTTCCCGAACTTTGTAGGTTATGAAGTAGTAATGGAAGACCATCGTGGTAATGGCAACAGCTTCTTATTTGAGGCTGCCAATGTATATAAAGTGGATGGCACCGATCAATATCTGTTATTAGTAGAGGCTTATAACAGTGAAGAAGGTAAATACGGTCCAAGATTCTTCCGCTCATGGACAGCCACTGACTTAGATGGTCCATGGACACCACTAGCCGATACTGAAAAAAATCCTTTTGCGGGTAACGCCAATGTCGATTGGGTTGATGGAAAGTGGGCTGATGGTATTAGCCATGGCGAGATGATTCGTTCTGGCTACGATGAATATCTCACTATTGATCCCTGTAATTTGCAATTTGTATTTCAGGGCGATTCAGGAGCCTCGTTGAATGGAAGCTATGGGGGAGAACCCTATAAACTTGGCGTGCAAACGCTAAAATAAAACTGGCAATTTGCAAGTACAATTTTTTAAAGGCATCCGTTTAAACGAATGCCTTTTTTCTTTACGTTGTTTAACTGATTAAAAAATTGCATCATGATTAACCTTGGGCCATTTGTGAAAAGTGTGACTAAAAAATTTGGAATTGGGACATTCAGTTTCTTATTAAAAGAGGGATTTATGAAAATATCATTGATGATTTTTGGCACAACTTTGTTTTTCATTGGATACATTCTGCTATTCAATAAATGCCAAGAGTCAACTGAGTTTAAAGTAGCGAGCCATCAGGCGTCTGATAATTTAGATACACTTAAAACCATCAATGAGAATTTAGTCAACTCCTCGTCGCTTCCAAATACCGTATCTGGGAAATCCAACAAGACAATAGATTCTGCAAATCAAGACGAAAATAGAGAGCCCGAAAAATTATCGTTAGAAGAACGAATGACTGAAATGGCAAAAAAAATTCATACAAACAACCACTTAATATTAAGGGAATCTTTACTAGAAGGTGAAGACGCAGCGATGCAACTTAAGGGCTTATTGAGTTTGAATGATAATGAATATGACCACTTAAAAACCTTATTATTAGATAAGATTAAAAATGATCTAAAAATAACAAAAAGTAAATATGAAGATGCTCTGAATCATAGTAACAACCTGTACCAACAGAACAGGTTAAATTATGAAAATCAATTATCTAGTGTCTTAACTAAAACGCAAATGGAGACATATTTTCGTTTTGAACAGGAGAGATACAAGCGGGTATTTGATGATCATGCCTTTCGACAGGCAACTCGCATTATTGAAACACTACCAAATTTGACGGAATATCAAAAAGAAGAGATATACCGAGTATATAACTCACCAAATATCGAACTTAAAGAAATAGGGATTGGCACCTACGGAACACCAAGACATAATAAATACAAAATATGGGCGGTTGCTAATCTAGATATCCCT
This sequence comes from Glaciecola sp. 1036, assembly GCF_050306235.1. Taxonomy (NCBI): domain Bacteria; kingdom Pseudomonadati; phylum Pseudomonadota; class Gammaproteobacteria; order Alteromonadales; family Alteromonadaceae; genus Glaciecola; species Glaciecola sp. 1036. Next base: position 39,455 of record NZ_JBLWFH010000021.1, read on the forward strand.
ATTTTTGAAACTAAACATATTGAAAGTATTCTCGACCAAGAACAACTCGATGTATTTAAAAAATTATAGTGATTTTTTATCCCGGCACGGAAATCACTAAAATATAGGCTAAGTACTTGAAGACACTATGAGTTCAACTTTACGTTGATTCGAAATATTGACCCTGTTGTATTCCACCAACGCCTGTTTTTCTTGCATTATTTCCAGTACAAGCTTTTGAACGCGTATTGTTTGTTTAAGGGTCTCTAACGCGACAGATTCCTGTAGGTAGGTATTGACCTCATTTATTTGGCTTGAGGTTATTTTTCCACTTGCTTTTGCTTCGTTTAGCTCGGCTTTGAACAGATCGTAATCAAGATGGTAATCTGCGGCTATGGCTGCTGTGCGGGCGTCTTTCTTGCGGTCATATTCTAATTGCCCCCTTCGGCCAATGGTAAACTCGTTGGCGTGGTAAAAGGCTTGGATCATTTTCAATACATCGGCCTTTGTAAGCTTGTGTTCATTAAATAATGCCTCGGCTCCCAGTGGCAGTAAAAGTACGTCACAACCTTGTACTTTAGGGGAATAAGTAGGTTCATCTACAAGTGTCACTATTATCTCATGGCTGTTGCTTGTATTTGCCTGAATGGCCCTTGAAGACATTCTAGAAACTTCACAGCCTTTGATAACCTGAGCGCCTTGCTTTTTCTCGTTAAAGATTCCGGAGAAATGTTCAAAAGGTAACTCGTTAAAATGAATTCCGCCAGCTAACCAGACTCGCTGCTCGTACAATTTAAAGCTAGGATCTAATTCATTGACTACGCCACTTAATTTTTCAGCAATGGCGGTCATTTCCAGCAAGTTGCTACGTAAATTATCAATTTGCGGAGACATTTTAGTTTTTACTTCATTCAATGCGTTTTCTTCATCCGCTTTTTTTGCTTCAATAAATTCTGCAGGAAGGCTTGTTTCCAAAGCAGCAAATTTTTCAAGTTTCCTTACAAGGGCTTTTTCACTGACTGAAATAGCATGTGTTAATGAGGCTAGCTCTTCATCAAATTTTTGATTTTTAGCCATAGATGAAAAGGAGAAAAGAGTAGTAATAATGAGCACAGCTAACGAAGTTCGCACTTTCAGCATAACGGTCCCTAGATAAAAAAGAATTCCTTAAGAAATCCTACATTAATACAAAACTCTATTATTGAAAATGCTATTTTATTAGTTGAAGTATAGTGGTCAAAAAAACAAGAAAATAAAATGTAACCATTTGCTCTCGCCATTTGTCTTTACAATAAGAGACCAATAAAATTAAATTATCGTTTAGGATGTGCATGACCTGCAAAAAGGGATTTGATCAGATGATAGACGAGGGGACTTTGTCTCGTGCGCGGAATCATCTTCCTGATGCACAACGTCAGCTTTACGCTGTATTTGCGGATGCATGTTTTACAACTGCGTATCGAATAACCGGTGATCACGCTCAAGCTGCTGATATCTGTCATGACACCTTCTTAACTGTATTTGACAAAATTGGTCAGTTTAGCGGTGAACCCGCCCAGTGCGGAGGTTGGATTAAACGCATAGCCGTAATTAAAACGCTAAATTACCTGCGTATTGCAGGGCGATTTACCGATATGGATGTAAACTCGGACACCCAAAGTGACTCAATATTTGACGAGGGATATGCAGAAACACTGCAAGATCTTGAAACTTTGTTAACACAGCTTCCTACGACAGCACGCACAGTATTGTGGCTGTATGAAGTAGAAGGATACTCCCATAAAGAGATTGCAGGCTTATTTAATAAGTCACTGAGCTTTTCTAAGGTGACGCTATTGCGTGCTCACGCAACGTTAAAACATATAGCGAGAGATAGCTATGAGTGAACATTTATCCGATGAAGAGTTACTTGACGATGAAATCGTAAAGCAAGCACATTTTATTACTTGTGAACAATGTCAGCATCGTTGGAAGATACGTAAGAAAATTCAACTTGAACTGCAATCATTTAATTCATTACATGCGCCTGCATTCGAGTTTACCAATGTCGCAACTACTTCTCGCGAAAGCACTTGGCAACAAAACAAGTCTTGGTTTTTTCGCTCGTTGGTGTTTGCCACCGCAGCTAGTGTGTTTACGATTATTGCCATCAGCACTTGGCGATTGACTGATCCGAAGAATGGGTCAATTGATCTCAACACAGGTTTAAAGCAGGCTATTGACGAAAATAACCGGTTAATCAGCCAATATCAGCAGCAGGTAAATCCAGCATCTGGAATGCTTTCCTTACTTCAGCAATCTAGACTGGATGATATTGAGCAACAATTGCAGCAGGCTTATTTAAATAATGCTACGGACCAGCGCAAGCTGGAACTGTGGGAGCAGCGTTTTGCATTACTAAAACAACTGGAAAAAACGCCTACATTTAATCCTCCTAAGGCCATATAAGGAAACATGGTATGCGAAACTATATGATAATTGTATTGTTACTTATGCTTCATGTGAAAGCACTCGCTGCGCCGCTTAGTCTTCAATCGCAACAGCGCATAGAGCAAATGAAATCGGAGCTTAAGTTAGCTATTGCTGACCTCGAAAAGGTTGCAATTGAAAAACAAATACCTTTGGGCGCTTTAAATCACAGCTATGTATCACCGCCTTTAGATAATGCCATTTTGCGAGTTATTTTTGAACCGCAGAACTCATCTTTGGAAATTTTATCCATAAACCCACAAAGTCCAGCTTTCGGGTCACTTAAAGCTGGAGATAGCATCACCCACATTAACGATATTCCCGTGTCGACGCAAAGTGCCAAAAGTATTCATGACCTATTGTCAAACTTAATGAGCATTGATGAAATAAGGTTGCGGTTGAAAGATAATACGGCCCCCGTTATCGTAGACATGGCAAAAGGTGCCAGATTATTACCAGCTTATCGGCTACGCATTAAAGTATCCAAGCTTGCTGGTGAAATAGGAGGCACAGGTAGAAAGAATGCACCAAATCATTTTCAGGCGCTGGCACCACAGTTTTCTTCAATAAGGAAAACTATCGAAATGGCGCTAAGAGATATCGCATATTTTGAATTGGCAAATACTGAATTAAGCGAATTCCCGACCTTTAACCTTGAAGAGCAAGCCCTGACTAATATTAGTTATTCCATTACAACAGGCAGTGAGGTAACGAAGCGACACCAAATACCAAAGGTGGCTAGCTTTCCAAATGGTAAGACTCCTCCTTTAACCTCCTGCGATAGCGCTGAGTGTAAAAAAATAGCAAACAGTTACCGACATTTGTTGCGATTTGAAGAATCTGGAATTTTGAGTCGGTTACGTACAGCACAGTTTGCCGCTGCAGGTTATGGCACAGTCAAACTTCCGAGCGCTCCTATGCTTGCTTATATAGGTAGAATTTCAGGAGCATCTTCTGCCCATGCCAAAGCCGGTGAACTATACTTACTCCAGCGTAATGAACCCATTTCAGCATCAGTTGTATTGCTCCGCGCAGTGCGTTCAGAACATCCCGACCCTAAAGCATTTAAACTACTGCAGTTGCTTTACTCACAGCCGCAATACAAAGCTAAAAATAGTGCATTGGCTTCACAATATGCAGAGAGTTTTGAGCATTACCCTCAGGACGTTCCAGAGGGTAATCCTGAAGAATTCTTTTTAAACGAGCTTAGTCATTTCCCATTGCGCTAAGACTAAATGAATCCCGCCTTGTAAGGATGTGAAATCTACCGTCACCTTAAATAACCTTAAATCAGCTATGGGAGTTCAAAATTCAACTTGTCAGACCCTAGTAAATAAACTTCAATATTCACAAAAATCCCATTCAGGCTGTAAATGAAGTAAACTTGTCCTTAATTTATTTTTATAGGACGGTTTACGTGACCTTACAATGGTTTCCGGGGCATATGCATAAAGCCCTGAAAGAAATAAAAGAATCGATAAGTCAGGTTGATATTCTGATTGAAGTGCTCGATTCGCGAATTCCGTATTCTAGTGAAAATCCCGAAATCGCAAAGATTAGAGGTGATAAACCTGTCTTAAAAATCCTGAATAAATATGATTTGGCTGATCCTAAGTTAACCGCAGCATGGCAAGCGCATCTTGAAAGCGAGCGTGGGGTTAAAACCATCACAACTTCGAGTGATAACCCGGCAAACACCAAGCAAATCATTAAACTAATACAGACTATATGTGCGCAAAAGCACGCGTCGGTAAAGTCAATTAATGCCATGATCACTGGTATTCCAAATGTTGGAAAGTCGACGCTGATTAATATTCTGGCTGATCGTGTAATTGCTAAAACCGGCAATGAACCTGCCGTTACCAAATCACAGCAACGCATTAATATAGGCGGCGGTGTGGTGCTATTTGACACGCCTGGAGTGCTTTGGCCAAAGCTGGAAAATCCTAATTCCATTTATCGCCTAGCGGCTTCTGGGGCAGTTAAAAATACCGCAATGGAATTCGATGATGTGGGATTTTTTACAGCTGATTATTTGATAAAGGCATATCCCGAAATATTAAAAGAGCGGTACAAACTGGAACAATTACCAGATACAGAGCTGGCGTTTTTGGAAGCTGCGGCAAAAAACCGTGGGGCTATTATGGCTGGTGGCAGAGTCAATTTACATAAAATCTGCGAAGTATTGCTAACTGAGTTACAGTCAGGAAAATTGGGCAAGATTACGTTGGAAACGCCAGATATGATTGCTCATGAAAAAATAGAAATGGCCGCAGCTGCTGAGAAGAAAGCCGCTGATAAAGCAAGACGCAAACAAAGGTTCAAAGAAGGCTCATTAACGCCGGATAAAATTGAGCGCAAGGAAAAGCGTAATCAAAAGCGTCAGGAACAAAGCCAAAGAATGAAACAGGGTCGTCGTTAACCTTTAATTGTTTGGCTAACTTGCAGATAAAGACAATTCTGAAAGCTTTATTTTTTTATGCTAAGTTAATCATTGTATCCTTTTCGGTATCTGAAAAATGGAATTTATGAATGAAGGAAAATTCTATGAAAGTAACTACCTCAGGTATTTTTAGCCAACCCTTTTACCTAGTTTTTCTACTTTTAATCATCCAGTGCAATTCAAGCGTCAGCTATGCCAAGGTTGTCAAAAATAAAAATAATGAAGTAATCAAACAAATTGTAGAAGTTTATCAACAGGACTTTAATGACATCTCCTCCGCAGGATTGCTCGGATTGCAAACCTTAGAAGGGCCAGTAACAAGCGAGAGGATATATTCTGACTTAGATGATAATGCATTGTTGCTAACGCCGGAATCAGATTCGCTCATTATTACATGGCAGGCTGCTGGATTACTCACCAATCAACATTATCAAATAAGTTTTGACTATTTGCTTATTCAAGGCAATCAAGACTCCAGTATTCTTTCCGGTTTCTATTGGCCCGGCGTCGACTTGCAGCATCCTTTTCTCTATACAGGCGCTCAAAATATCAGTTATGATGAAAGTGGCACCTTTTCTCGGTCTATGTTAACGGGGGATTCAAGTGAGATTGAAATTCATATCGTAGCTGATGAAGGAACATACTTAATCGACAATATTCGTATTGAACGCATTGATCATTTGGCGACGGTGCCAGAACCAAAATTAATTAAGGCTGGATTTCCACGGATTGGAAATTACAACCTGTATTCTGTTCACGCTACAGCAATAAGAAATCAAGCAGATACGGACGACGTTATTGAAGTACTGTCTCTATTCGATTTGGTTACTGGCTACGAAGTTGATGATACGTTAACGCCTTTTAGCCAAAGAGTTCCGCTAAAAACACTTAACCCTAATCAAATCATCCTCCCTTACTTTCAAACCTTTGTTGCGCAATGGGGGGACAATACACCTGTTGAACCTATTGGTGAGGCAGCCGGACTAATTTACCGATTTAACAAAGAGCTAGATCCTGACTGGTATTTACGTTCCACTGATGGAAATCTACTGGAGGAGCCCATGTTTCCTCATCATTTCCAATTAAATCCGAATTCAGACTTTGTAGATTATGCACATGACTTTCTGCAGTCAGAAGTACTGATCAATCCTAATTGGTCTGGTATTCATTTTGATCAGGCGGAATGGTACCCCAATCCATTACTTGCTGATTCCAATGCATTCTTAGATAAACCCGGAAACCTGCCTCCTATGGATGTAGATCAAGACGGTGTTGAAGAATCATTACCTGAACTCAATGATCTATGGATGGATGGGTTTATTCGTTATTTTACAGGCTTAAGAGAAAAAATAGGTGACAGCACTTGGTTATTTGGCAATGCAGGCAGTATTGCGTCCAGACCCTCTATTTTAACCAAGCTTAATGGTATGCAAAGAGAATTTACTAGTCCCTATAGAATTCTTGAAAATGGCGATTGGGAAACGGACATAAGTACAGGTTGGTATAAATTATTTAAAGAATATAAGAACGCAGAAACCTATTTACGTGCCCCGCAAATTATCAATTTCCAGTTCACGGGTTATAAACTAGGCACACCAGATGAGGACGAAACGGACAACAGTCTGGAAAGTCGACTTCCGGTTTTAGAGCCGCGGGATTTTCAGCGAATGAGACTTGGCTTAACCACCGTATTAATGGGGGATGGTTTCTTCGGTTATGACTTTACGGACAATACAACACTTCCCATATGGTTTGATGAATACGCCGTTAATCAAGAGGGTGTAGCTGAAGCTAGTTTGGAAAGTAAAGGGTATCTAGGTCAACCACTCACAGCCCCAACAGAACTCCCAAACGAGCAAGAGATCATATTGGAAGTGGACTTTGAACAATTACCAACATTACCCGAAGGCGTTATTCTTAATACACCGTGGATCACAGACGATCCTAATTTTGCGATAGACAACAAGTCCGCAATTGTCTCAAATGACAATGCACAGGATGAGACGTTTGAAATTCTGACTACAGATCCTGACTTCTTTGTTTTTGAACAGGGAGCTACATATCAAGTTTTTGTTGACTATCGTATTCTCAATTACGAATCTCGTGTGCCCAGAGACGCAATTCTCAGTGTAGAAATCGCTAATTTCGACATTGACAGCTCTGAGCAGCGAGCCGCAGCTATCTGGGAAGCTGACCCGGGCCAAAGAGGCACCATCCGATTTTCCGCGAAAATAACTTCACCGGACGCCAGACTTCTCTTGAATGCATATCAAGGTATTTTTTCAATAGACAATATACGAATTTATAAGGGTGACGGAGGCGCATACCGCCGTGACTTTGAGCGTGGAATTGTTTTGGTTAACCCTACACCAAATACCAAAGTTGTCAGTCTATCAGACATAAAAGGCGTTTTTAATCGGACGAATATAAAACGCATCAATGGCACTCAAGACCCAGTTGTAAATACTGGTGAGGCTGTTAATGGAGCGATAAGCCTTTCCCCTGCAGATGGCATCATCCTACTTGCTGATGAATTGGCAGCACTTCCGCTAACCTCACCTTCAAATCTTTCACTTGAAGGATCGCGCCTATCGTGGTCGCCACTACCTCGTTGGGTCGCAGGTTATTTGATCCGATATGGCATTCAAGGCGGAGAGCTAGACCAGTTCACCTATGCATCCCAAAGTGCCTTTGTTGATTTACCGCCACTGCAAGCTGGTACCGCTTACGAATTTGAAGTGGCCGCTTTCGATGAGGCGGGGAACCTTAGTCCTTTTTCTGACACCTTTGTTGTAGAGTCTGAGTTTTTTGTACAACTTCCAATTATTGACGATGGGATACTCTTATCACCTAATGCGCTTGCGACCATTAGCGGGGAACACTTTTCAGACGCACAGGAATTTGACCTAGTGTATCCTTTTTCTAACACCTTGGCTGATACCGAAGTGCTCATAAACGGTGTTAATGCACCTTTGCTAGCTGTAACCCCCAACATTATTTATTTTACCGCACCGAATGACATTGGCGGAGACAAAGCGCATGTAGTGATTAATCGAAACGGTGTGCGCAGTGCGACCAAAAGTGTTTCGGTGATCCCCCCAATTCCCCAGTTCAAAACTCTGCCCAACGCAATGATTCATGCACTTGATCAGAATTTTGTCGATATTTCTGAAAATAATCCAGCGGTGCCAGGTCAGGTTATTCTTGTATTAATGGAAGGCTTAGGCGGTATTCAACCACAAAATAACAAGGTCAGACTGCCAATTGAACTCTCTATTAACGATGGAGATTTCTTACCTGTGGACGTTTATTACAGTCATGACATGTTTGCCTATTACATGACTATCTCACTGCCAGAAGACTCTATCAATGGGCTTAATTCATTAACAACGCGCATGAATAACTTCGAACGTACGGGTCACATATTGGTAGAGCGTTAAATTGTAGGGATACGACTGTTCGCATTGAGTTTGAGATTGCTGAGTTTAGAGTGAATCTAGAGAATGACTTCTAATTAGCCTTAGTTAGCTTGCAGTTGACGACAATTGATAAGCGCAAATACCCACTGCACTGGCTAGATTTAGGGATTCGATATTACCGCTTCCGCGGATAGTAAAGGCTTGGGCGTTAATCTCTGTTAATGCTTCTTTAGGAACGCCTCTAGCTTCATTGCCAAACAGGTAGCAAGGATATCCCTTAAAAGAGTTATCGGTGATGTCTTTACCGTTCAAATCAAGATAGGCAACACGATCAAATTTACTCTTTAATTGGTTAAGTGTAACTTCTGACTGGATTGGCAAATGAAATATCGCACCCATACTGGCGCGAACGGCTTTGGAATTAAAGGGATCAACGCTATTTGGGCTTAAAAGTAAACGAAAATTACCAAACCAAGCGAGCGAACGTAAAATCGTCCCCAGATTTCCCGGATCCTGTACCTCGTGCAGATAAATACAAGGTTCGTTAATAACAGGTTCCCAATTAGTCCCAAGTGCAGGCATTGGCACTCTGGCAATGACACCCTGCGGGGTTTTAGTGTCACTAAGCAATGCCATTTGTCTTTCAGTTACGGATACAACGTCAAAACCTTCATCCAAATTTATACCTCGTGCCTGCCAAGCATCGGTTACATAGAGTGTAATATCTTGAGTCATCAAGGGGGAACGCTGAAGCTCCTGTATCAAATGTTCGCCTTCCACTAAATAAAAGCCAAACTGCGAGCGGTATTTTTTCTGATGCAGTTTTTTTACGTCGTCTAATTTCATGGCTAGGGTATTTCCGAGTACTTATATCAACAGGGCTAGATGGCTTGGCATTATAGCCGTTAATCAGGGCGAAGTCAGTTGAATGACGAACTTTGTTGCTGAGCCTCATTTGCAAATCAGGACTGCCAAGTTACAATGCACAGCGATTTAGCACAGTAACCGCAGAGTTGATATGGCCCGCTCAAAAACCAGTAAAAAATGGATGGAAGAACACATAAACGATCCCTACGTTAAGCAAGCTCAGGTAGACGGTTATCGTTCTCGGGCTAGTTATAAACTTCTCGAAATAAATGAAAAAGACAAATTATTCCGCGCCGGAAGCGTGGTGATGGATCTAGGATCCGCGCCAGGTGGTTGGTCGCAAATAGTAGCGCCTATTGTGGGCGACCATGGAAGAGTGATTGCCTCTGATATTTTGCCCATGGACAGCATCATTGGTGTTGATTTTATTCAGGGAGATTTTACTGACGAAGCAGTTTACGACCAAATCTTGAAAGTACTTGGAGATGATCAAGTAGATGTGGTCGTCTCTGATATGGCACCCAATCAAAGTGGCGTAAAAACCACTGATCAATATGCTTCAATGTATCTTGTAGAGCTGGCGCTCGACATGGCTAGAAATGTGCTAAAGCCTGGGGGGAGTTTTTGTGCCAAAGTATTTCAGGGCGTTGGCTATGATGACTATATGAAGGACGTGCGTACTTCGTTTAATAAAGTTGTTGTTCGAAAACCCGCTGCGTCACGGCCTCGCTCAAGGGAAGTGTATCTGGTTGCTACGGGATTTAAAGGCTAGGATACCTGCTTTGTCATTCAGCGTTCGAGTAATCGCAATTTATCGGGAACACCATTCCATTCATCTGCATCTTCTGGCGGCGCTATAACTTTGGTGATATTTGGCCATTGCTGGCTGAGCTCTTCATTAATCGCTAGATAGGGTTTCTGCTCTTCGGTTAGTTCGGTATCTTGAAATATGGCTTCGGCAGGACATTCTGGTACGCACAACGCACAGTCGATACAAATTGCCGGATCTATGGCCAGAAAATTGGGCCCTTCAAAAAAGGCGTCTACTGGGCACACGGCCACACAGTCGGTATATTTACACTTTACACAGTTGTCGGTTACTACAAAGGTCATGATAAATAGGTTTTTTAATCCATTTCGCTCGATTATAAGGGTTTTGACGTTCAATCTAAAGACAAAAACCTGCAAATAGCTACCGCAAAAGCAGTATCTGCATTACACTATACGCGCTCTGACAGATAGGCTGTCCAGCGAACCAGGATTCTTCCAAATGCTACGTTTAACAGATATAAAACTACCTCTCGATCATAATGAAAATGCCCTTGAACAAGCGATAATACGTAAACTTGGTATCAAAGCTGAAAATCTGCTTGAAATCAGTGTGTTTAAGCGTGGTTACGATGCTCGCAATAACAAGGATATTCAACTGATTTATACGGTGGATGTGGCAGTTGATGGAGAACAGGAATTACTAGCAAAATTTGCTAAAGATACTCAGGTTCGCGTGACACCCGATATGTCCTATAAATTTGTTACGCAGGCGCCAGAAAATCTTAAGCACCGTCCAGTCGTAGTCGGCCTTGGCCCATGCGGCATTTTTGCTGCTCTTATTCTTGCGCAAATGGGATTTAAGCCCATTGTGCTAGAGCGTGGAAAAGCCGTGCGAGAACGCACTAAAGACACCTTCGGATTCTGGCGCAAACAACCGCTAAACCCGGAATCAAATGTGCAGTTTGGTGAAGGCGGAGCAGGGACCTTTTCTGACGGTAAACTATACAGTCAGGTAAAAGACCGCAAGTTTTATGGCCGCAAAGTACTACACGAATTTGTGGAAGCTGGCGCACCGGAAGAAATTCTTTATGTCAGTAAACCCCATATTGGTACCTTTAGATTAGTCAATATGGTTGAAAAAATGCGTCAGCAGATTATCGACCTAGGCGGTGAAATTCGCTTTTCTACCCGAGTCGAAAAACTTGATTTGGAAGGTGATAATGGTGAGTTTAGCGTCAAAGGCCTACATTTGTCTGACGGCGGATACCTAGCTTGCAAGCAGGTTATTCTCGCTTTGGGACATAGCGCAAGAGACACCTTTGAGAATCTCTATGAGCAGGGTGTGTATATGGAAGCCAAGCCATTTTCTATCGGCTTTCGCATTGAGCACGAGCAAAGCATGATCGACAGTTGTAGATTTGGTGAAAACACAGGTAACCCCATTCTTGGCGCAGCCGACTATAAACTAGTGCATCACTGTAAAAATGGTCGTTCGGTTTACAGTTTTTGTATGTGTCCCGGAGGCACTGTTGTGGCCGCAGCCTCTGAACCCGGCCGAGTTGTGACCAACGGCATGAGTCAGTATTCCCGCAAAGAACGTAATGCTAACAGTGCAATTGTTGTAGGGATCACACCGGAACAAGATTATCCAGGCCATCCCCTCGCTGGGATTGAATTACAGCGTCGACTAGAAGAGTTAGCGTTTAAAGCCGGTGGAGAAAACTACAATGCCCCTGGCCAGTTAATCGGCGATTTTCTGGCGGGGAAACCAAGTGACTCCTTAGGCGATGTGTTGCCTTCTTATACGCCGGGCGTCACTTTAACTGACTTAAGTAAAATAGTGCCAGACTATGTTACCGAAGCCATTCGCGAAGCAATACCGGCTTTTGACCGCCAAATCAAAGGTTTTGCGAAAGCCGATGGCACGCTCACAGGGGTAGAAACCCGCACTTCTTCTCCCATATGTATAAAACGTGATAAAGACTATCAAAGTCTTAATGTGAAAGGTCTATATCCTGCGGGTGAAGGCGCGGGGTATGCCGGCGGAATTTGGTCAGCAGGAATAGATGGTATTCGCGTCGCTGAAGCCCTTGCACTGGCATATGAAAATAAAGCCTGATTGGTGATGAGTTTTTCCGCCCTTGGGCTTCAACAAGATTTATTGAATATCCTCGAATCACTCGGATATGAGACACCAACGCCTATCCAACAAGCGGCAATTCCTGAAGTATTGGCTGGCCATGACGTGATGGCAGGGGCACAAACAGGTACCGGCAAAACCGCTGCATTCGCCTTACCTTTGATTCAACGTTATTTAACTGGTGAAACGGGGAGCGGTATTAGCGTCTTAGTATTAACCCCAACCCGAGAACTGGCGCAGCAAGTGCATCAAAGCTTCGTGAAATACAGTGAAGGCTTAGATCTAAACTCGGTGGTTGCGTATGGCGGTGCTAGTATCAATCCGCAAATTGATGCGCTAAATGCAGGCTGTGATGTTTTGGTTGCAACCCCAGGACGTTTACTGGAACTTGCGATTAAAGAATACATTGATCTAAGTGCTCTTGAAACCCTAGTGCTTGATGAAGCCGATAGAATGCTCGACATGGGGTTTATTATTGATATTAAGCGCATTCTTAAACGCCTTCCCGAGCAACACCAAACCTTGTTTTTTTCCGCAACATTCAATGATGAAGTGTATGCCTTGAGCAAAACCATTCTACGCGAGCCAAAATTAATTGAGGTTGCTACACGCAATGCCACAACTACAAAAATAGAACAGCGTGTTTATGAGACTGATAACAAACAAAAGGCAGCATTAACAGCCTATTTAATTGGTGCAAATAACTGGCGACAGGTACTTATTTTTACCCGTACCAAACAGGCAGTTGATGAGTTGGCCAAGGAACTTGAAAAAGACGGAATAAGTTGCGCAGCAGTGCATGGTGATAAATCACAAGGTGCCCGTGACAGAGGACTGGAAGCATTTAAAACTGGTCAAGTACGTGCGCTGGTTGCCACTGATGTAGCGGCGCGTGGTTTGGATATAGAACAATTGCAGACAGTTATAAATTTTGAATTACCTTACAATGCTGAGGACTATATTCATCGTATCGGCCGCACTGGTAGGGCGGGGCATTCTGGCCTTGCAGTTTCTTTGGTTTCCCATAAAGAGAAATACCTACTGGAACAAATAGAAAAGCTCACAGGTGAGCAATTGCCCATTCGATGGGAACCGGGGTTTGAGCCAAATCTTGAGCAAAATGACGTTAGCAGTACAAAGCGCAAGCCGTCAAAAAAAGCACTACGAGCTAAAGCTCTAAGGAAAGGTGGTAATTCGAAATCGAAATTTGGTAAGCCAAGACGACGTTAAGAAGCGAGCTACAAATCAGGCCTTTATTTACTATTAATCAACAGCTCTTTTTAGAGCGTGAAGTGTGCCGTTAAAAATCTGAAAAAAATCATGTCTAGTGCACTGGTTATTTCTAAGTGATTTTTGCTTAAAACGCCTACTTTATCTTGTCATTCAGATTCGGGGATAGAAGCCATAAATTGAGTCATCATGACGACCTGATTTCCTTCAATGTCGAAATAGGATTTAAGTATTTTGCAGGTTTGGGGGCTTCAAAGCTTCTTATTAATGGGACAACGACTCGAGAATTAAAGCCTGATAATAAATCGGTTTGGACGTTTAGAATATAACCAGAACCGTTTTTATTTCAATAAACATCGTATTTGGCCATTAAAAATTCCGATACGAATCAAACGGCAAACCATGTAACTCAACAAATGAGTTTGAACTCTCAAGTGCGTCTTTATTCTGCTCTAACCACAACTTTCTCTTTTTCTCTAACAGTGCGTTTTTAATGCCAATTTCCGCAGAACTCGATATATTGATCCCAAGTTGTTTGGCCTCAGCTAAAAGAGATTCACTGATCGATAAATTGGTTCTTTTCTTTGGTGAAGCAGTATAATTTAACGTTGGTATTTCAAAAATACTCTTTCGCTATTCATACTTAAATAATATACGCAATATTTATACAAAACTCATACGCAGATAGAAAAGGCCTTGTAGTGGCATAGTTAGTTTGGCCACCTAACAAGAGATGGTATGCTGTTTAGCATATCAGGATTAGGTGACAA
>NZ_JBLWFH010000022.1:0-47436 GCF_050306235.1 Glaciecola sp. 1036
AGATTCGACACCTTTATCAAAACGGGTAACTCTCTCTTTTGCAAGAAGAAGTGTCAGATTAAGTTGAGACTATTTCACATAAATGTTGCTGTTAATTTCTTCATAAAAATTAATTAACTATATAACTAACAATTGAACAAAGATTATCCTTAAAGGTGTTGCAAGTTTAGTCTTGGTGTTAAAAAAATAATCTGTAGTAGCGCAAATATAAACTTGCACTGGAACCTAAAAAGTCGGGTAACTCTCAGATCAAGTCAGAGCTACTACATCTTTTCACAAAGTCTTTCAGTGGCTTAAATTGTCAATACCCATTAAACTCACTTATTATTGCTTGCTCAATCTGAAATATAAATTCACGTTCTTTGCTCAACTTTTTTTCTATGTCTTCTTTAAGAAGAGCCAAATCATCATACTTTTCAATTTCCAAATTGATATTCCAATTATGATTATGCACAGTTGACCACTTTGTACTTTTTGAATTCTTAGCGCCCTCAACCGTTTTTAGCGCTTTTAATAATTTTTCTCTTAGTTCATGTTGCGAAGGAGGAACAACGCAGGTGAAAATGACTTTGGAAGTATAAAATCGAATTTCAAAAAGAAATGATTCGCTTTGATTCCAACCGGGCAATTTGCTTTTGGGCAATAATTCATTGAGTTTGGGTGTCGTAAATCTACAATAACCCTTACCTTGTGTACCTAAAATATACCCTTCGTGTTGAATAACCTCGTCAAAAACTTCACCAAATTTCAAAGCTAGGTCTGGTTTTTTTTGGAAAATGAAATCTAATGCTTCTTTGTGATTTTTATATATCTCTTGTGCAATTTTCGTAGCTTCATCTTCCTGCATGACATTTCTCCTTAATATTTCAATGTAGTCATTAATATATATAGATATTTTTTCAGACAATGAGTGCCCATAGATGCCTAAAATTATATCTAAAATTCTGATAATGGATTCATAACCGTATGAGACGTATAGGTCTTTATCTTCTTCTTGCTCTGGTGAATGAGAATATGGAGTCAAAAATACAAACGCATGCTCCTTTAGGGGAAATTCTTTTTGAATGATTTTTTTATATCGAGTTAACTGATTAGAGTGCTCTTTTGACCACATCTTGTTTTCAATAACGACTATAAAGTCATTTGTTTCCAATACTAAATCTATATGTCTAAACTCTCTGTGAATTATGAGCTTACTAGTGTCTATGCTATCGACACTAAATTCATCAATCCATTCCACGCGACTATCACTAAAAATATCCTTTAGGAACCACTTAAGAAAAGTATCTCTCAACTGGTGACTTTGAGAAGGACTTAACAACCAAGCCAAAAAATTTGAATGTCGAATTTCGGTATTTGAGATTTTCAAAATCTCAAATAGATTTGGTTTTGAAAGGTTTAATGTTAACTGCTCTAACGTCGGATCTTTTATCAATGCACTCAGTTTTTCTATTATTGAAATATCCATATCCCGTTACTTCTTTCCTCACTAAGAGTGTCACATTCTAAATGACGTTCAAAAAGGAATAATAGCAGTTTTTTTCTTTAAAATTCAATAGATAACAATAATTGAATGAGTTCAATCATATGATTTGTAACAATTGAATACTTTGGTACTTTTAAATAGTGTATAGTCACCTACCACATAGGGATAATATTTTGATTACACCTTCAGTCGAACCTAGCAAGTTCGGTATAGGCTGCTCTTTATTAAAGTTTAAGTGTTCATTAAGATACTCATCGGCAGAGACTGGACTTTTCAATTGTTTCAATAAAATGGCGTCTAATGCTTCAACCATAAATTGATGTTCTTCGTTATTGGGGGCGAGTTTTTTAAGTGTTTTACAAGATATTTCATGTTGTTTGAAAACTTCAGGTAGGTACTTTTTTAGAAAAGTGACATCATTCTTGAACCACTGCACTAAATCAACGCTTCTTGAATAGTTTGTCAGTATTACTGCACCATACCCACCAATATAAAACTCGTTTACATTTGTAGACTCGAAAATACCGCTTAACCGGTTCAGTCCAATTGTTGACGAGGCATGTTTTTTCGCGAAGAGGGCAAATGCATAAATACTATTTTTTGATAAGAAATTTTCTTTAGTCTTCTGCTCTAACGATGTGTCGTGTCGCCCTTGAAAGGGTCTACTTTCTTTTATTATTTGTTCAATGAATTTTGAATACACCATATCGACTGAATCAAGCGCAGTATTAAAATAAATATGACGCCACTTAGACTTCGTGCCACAGAAAAAATATTTAAGAACAAATCGCTCAGGTGGTAGTTGAACGTCTTTTACGTCATAGCCTTTTTGTTTAATAAGCTCAGGGGGACTTTTTGCCATATATCGAATATTTGGTTCAATTTTTACAAATACTTCTATTCCTAGTGCTGGACTAAATAAAAAAAGTCCCCCCCAATTTGAGACAAAGATACTAAACCCCGCTAGTTTAAACGCCTTTAAAATCAACTTAAGTGTTGGTGTAATTTCCTTAAAGAAGTCTTTGATGTTTGGGAGAGATTGCGCTGCTTCTTTACAATAAATACTTATAGGAGAAAGGCTTTGTGATTTTCGTAAATCGCGAACGGTTTTATAGATGCTCATCTTTATTTACCAGTGTTATCGAAGCAGTTTCAGTACGTTTTCCCAACTCACCTGATTTGAGCACTTTGGGGCCATCTAGGTAAATAACGCCATCATGATATCGAGCGGACGTAATTTGAATTTCAATGATGTTATTTTGGAAATGGCTTTGAGTTACGATGTAATCGCCAATGCCAATACCTAGTATTTGCTTGCAAAGGATTTTGCACTTTTCATCAATGTAAGATTCCAGTTTTTCATTTGCAATCGATAACATTTTAATTTCCGCACTTACTTCGTATGCAAGAGCACTGGTTGAAGTACTTTCAGAAATTACACTAGCCGATGTCAATTTATTGAGCGCATTATCTAAATCGTCTAAACTATATTGTCTATCTAAGGCAATATTTAATTCCTTTTCTAATTGTTTAATTTCTTGAATAAGAACTATTGCAGCTTCGGAAGATAACAATGATAAATTTAGTTCTTTAGGTTTTGTGAAGTCTCTTGTCATTACACTTGACAAAGGTAATCTTTTCGATACAAACACAGGTAATTTTTCAGGTGCAAACGCACCCGAAAAGTAAATAGCGCCATTTGTAATATGAAGATTTGTATTGATTTTTTGATAAATTAAGTCGTCTAAGGAGCTAAACCAATTGATGTCTTCAATCTTATAAACGACCTCAATTAACCCATTTAATTCAATAAGTTGTAATCCCTCATCAATTTTCTTTAACAATGTTGATGTAACGAGTGCGCTACAAAGTGATGGACGGGGAATTAAAAAAGAATATCTTGCACTAGCAGGCTCAAAAGTTTTTAGTAGGTCGACATTTAAACACATCAGCTTTTTAATCAAATTACCTGTCCTTAAAAATAAATTTTCAGTGAAATGGCCCGTAGTTCATAATAGAACAGTTTCACTCAGCGTATGTTTGCAATATTGTTTTCGCTTCCTGTTCGTGGAGTATTGACAAGTTAAGTTTTAAAATTCAAAGAATTCTAACAGTCTAAATATTCAAATCGCAGCCACTCTCTATTTAGAGTCAATTGCCCTACTCCTCAACATTTTTTTAATGCATGGCAGAGATCATGTATCTTCATTTCTGAAACTCAACATAAGAACTCAGGATTCGCTAGTCTTGTATGTACTATGGATATGAATTTCCGAATGAAGATATCTCTAATCCGATAGAGCTGTTCAGATAACTAGACTTTATTGTTAGTATGCAAAGCGATCTTATATGTAGTTCCAACAAATATGGCTTAAAGTTCTACAGGATAACTGCGAAATTTATCAATCAATATTTTCCGTGGAAGTTTTTTATTTAAGCCAACTAAATATTCTTTAAGCTACCTTCCTATCACTCTTCTCTTGGACTAATATATCAATAACATCACCATCTTGATCGAAGGCTCGCCATAGATAATGATGGGCCAAATAGCGTATTAAATAACGCCTTGAGTAAATTTGTGACGCTTTTAAATATCCTGTTTGATTGCATGAACATTTAATCCACTATTGCATTGAATATTTGATCCGTCCATTTCCGTTTGGTTGATTAACAAATAAGAAAAATTTGATTAGTCATGCAGAGCAATTATTAATGCAAATGATTGCTAAAACTGGCTCATTTTTAAATTCAAACTAACAGATGCTCGCCGATACATGGCTTTAAAGTGATGTCAGCACCAGTGCCAGTGTCACAGACACAGCGCTCTTAATAATACAACATCAGACACAAAAACTTCAGAATATTTGGAGACAATCCAACCTTAGTGAATTAAATATAGATCTAATTACATACTAGTTTAATACGAACAAAAAATCTGTCCGGTAATATCAGAGCCATCGTTTATATACAGTTTCTTACTATTAACATACTTTCTTATCAGATTGACTGGGTCGCAATAATGACATTGTATTTCACCATACTGTTCAACAGACACAAACTTTTCAATAGCGATTTTTCTCTGTCCTCGTACACCTACTTTCGCCTTTAAAAGATTATGTTCCGTACCTGGAAAAATGAAATGTAAAGTGACTGTAACATCAACCCCACAAATCTCTTCAGCTGCTGTCTTATAAAAAAACTGCTTCACCAAATCTGGCCAGCCCGGCGCTGATTCAGCAGATGCTGCTTTGTAGTATTTTGCATCTATTACTGCCCACTTTTTATTATCTTTACTCGCAATGACAGTATCGGTCCTTTGCCCTTTCCCAGCGACTTCATGGTAGTGCTCATCCTGCAAATAGTAAGGAACAGGGAGTCTGTTGTTAATATCAATTTTATTGGGAAGACAGTTGTCCAGCATCCCCTCCCAAACATTGTGAAAAGCCCTTGTACCAACCAACAATTCGTAACCTTCAGTCTCAGAACTTTTTTGTATAAAGCGTTTCAGCATATTAATTAGCTGGATGTCTCGGTCTGAGTAGATTTGTGTCAACTCACGATCCAACTCTGAAACCTGAGTATCAAAATCACCATTAGGTTCAGGAAGTGTTTCCAGTCGTTCATCAAACAGTCTTTCCTGTCCAAAGAGCAATACACCATATTGTCGGCTGATTTCTTTGATAACTCGAGCGTGAATTCTGGCTGTTTCACTTTCTGAAACATAGCGCGTACAACTGGACTCAAAGGATAGATAAACGTGACTATTTCCAGATGGAAAAGGAGTGTGGCGAGAAATGGTTCTTTTCCAGTCGGTACGCCCGTAATTTAATGAGTAATGTTTTTTTCTCCTGACATACAAACCGTTCGCTAGATAATCGTCGACCAGAGCTGAAGCTAGTGATAATGAATCACCACCGATAAGTTCATTTTTATTGCCTTCATAAACTCCTGATACTTTACCGAAATAGTATCGCATCAGAGCCTGCAGCAAATAAAAAGCATTCTCTGACGTTTCATATCCTTCTTGGCTATTTCTAGGCATAAATACAGCGATTCCGTAATGCCATGAAACAAAACCGCAATACTGAACTTCAAGATGATCAGGAGCAATCAGGCCTTTCTGAGTCATCCTCTCCCTTAGCAGTGGAGGCAATAACTTGATTGCTGTTCTGTCTCTATGAAACGTCAGCTTATTCATTGTGAATCTGCTTTTGTGCCATGCTCTTTTATTAATTGGTCGGTTTCATCAGCAAATATAGGCTTATCCGTAGAAAAGTCGGTAAACAAATCACCAAAAGTTGTAATATCTTTTTTAAAGATACGCTTTCTGTCTTGATGTTTGTGCCTTAACACATCATCCCATAAATAAACAAAGAGTTTACCGCTCAAAGCCATTTTCCAATTTTTCAGCTCTACTTTATCTAGAAAGAACGGACCAATTAAACGGTCTTCTGCGACTCTGAACTCTTTAAGCATCCTGTTGATAATACTATCTGCAAAGCTTTTCCAAGATATATGATACATACCGTCAGTAGTTATCAACTCCAGTTGCTGCTCAGGTGCCTTATTGAAATTAAGGCTAATGTATTCGAAGGACCACCGACGCTTAAAAGCTGTATCTAATGGCATTACTGCCTGATCACTGCTATTCATTGTCGCGTAGATGAACAAATTAGAAGGTATCCTGAGTTCTTTTATTGATGTGGATATATTCTGCTTTAAGAACTCTAGTATATCCGGATCAGACACTTCAATACTGTATTTACTGCTACCGTCCTCGCCACGATCTAGCAACTGGAATATTTCGCCAAATACTGCAGCTGCAGGAGCACGGTTGATTTCCTCGATGATAAGATAAACTTTATATGACGGATTTTTTTCCGCTTCTATAAGTGCTTTGACAAAAGGTCCGAGACGATACTGATAAGTGATCAATGGTGAGCCATTTATTCTTTCAGTATGAGGTTTGAGTGAGCCGACAAAATCACTGTATTGAGTATCCGGATGGAACACAGTGACAACTTTCCTAGTACCTTCCTGATCAGTCAATTTTTTAATACTGTGACTTTTCCCAGTTCCGGGAGCGCCATAGATAATTTTATTCAGGCCACCTTTCACCCTTTCCGCAACTGCAGATCTTAAGTAAAACTTGTCTGCATCTTTTCCAACAACAACATTTTGCCAAAGATCTGATATCAAAGTAGATACATGATTAAAAACGGTATCAGTATCTAGTAAGCCTTTTTTAATAAATACATACTTCTTCTGAACAGAATGGTAATGAACCGGTTCTTCTACGTATGAAGAGTTGCCAGCTACAGGAGTATGACTTAGCAGAAAAGCATTAGGTATGCCATCCCAGTCCACCATGTCATCACTTTCTGAAGCAAATAGGTCATCAAACTTATTGTTCCAGCCAAGGATCGACATAATCATAAACAGAAGTTCATCACCCTTTTGCGCCAGCAGTAAATAGGGAACACTGGAAGAATAATGTTTAATCAAATATTCATAAGCGTCAGGTGACTCATGAAACGCATAAATCAGCTGACCTAACATATCAGAACTAACATCGCGAACAGGCATAGCCTTCAACAATATAGAGCGAAAAAAATCACTGCCAGAGCGAAATTTTTTATTGGATTCACCTTGGGCATTAATAATATCTTTGGCGTTCAAGCGATCAGACTTGTTCTTAAATACCCTAACAAAGTTATCTTTACTGTATAAATCTAAAGTATCTAAAACACTATTCTTAGGGTTATGGCTGGTTATTAGATCATGGAACTCTGTAGCAGAAACATTTGTCGTAACTTTATCAAAAATCTCCATATAACGACTAAGTAAGTCAACTAATGGCTTAATTTTTATCGCATACAAAAAGTAATGGCTAGGGATATAAGTATGATTTTTGTCACCGCTGACTCTTGCTGAGTAATCATACGTTTCTATATCTAAGTTGAGCTTTTTAAATTCCTGCTTCGCTTCATCTCCAAACTTTATTTCATCAAAGCGCCAGCCTTCATCCGGCTCACCCTGAAACCACTTCCCAACCACATTAATTTTTGAAAGCATAGTTACCCATTTCCTTAAAGAATCCGTCAGTACATCAGCACCGCAGGTCTTAACTTAATCGTTTTTAATCCATAAGCTACGTGATACAATCTGACGCATATTTTCGACGAATTTTTTGCTATCGTCAGAAAACTGACTGTTTTCAAACTCCCCCATATAGAACAGTAGTTCTGCTAAAGGTTTTGAGTGTTCTTCTGAAAGATTGCGTACTAACGGATGTTCGCAGTTCAACGTAATATAGTGATCGTCATCATAACCTGGCTCCCATAAGGATCCATCTGTTGTTTTACCCAATCGAACGTCAACATCTTCCAATATTGGGGTAATAATACGTAAGCGCTGCAGGTGTTCTCCTCGACCTGAACAAAGAATTCTGAATTCAAGTAGAGCATTGAAAATAATGGCGAGCGCATCGCTGAATCCTGAACGATAAATATTGTAGCGATCGGCAATAATGTTGCCAAACATATCTGTATTATCCGCGCCGACTCCTTCACAATCAGGAATTAAATTAAATTGATTTCGAATCTCTACAGGCATAAAGATACGAGCATATTTTTTTCCCTGATGCTGCAATGCTTCGGAAACTTTATCGATTGAAAATATAAAGTTATCTAGCCCTAAAATATCGGCAACCTCATAAGACATGCGAACAACAGGAGACTTATCAGGAAGGTTTTCATTCAACCAGTCTTTAAGCGCCAAAGCTCGTCTCTTGAGGTCACCGTTAGGTAAATCGGCTACCTCAACAGCCATAGTCATTTCGAAGGAATCTCTATGACTGAAAGTCACTGCACTCCCTACTATCTG
Source organism: Glaciecola sp. 1036 (assembly GCF_050306235.1). Classification (NCBI taxonomy): domain Bacteria; kingdom Pseudomonadati; phylum Pseudomonadota; class Gammaproteobacteria; order Alteromonadales; family Alteromonadaceae; genus Glaciecola; species Glaciecola sp. 1036. The sequence continues at coordinate 8,372 of NZ_JBLWFH010000022.1, forward strand.
ATAAACATAATCGGACACGATTTGGTCAGACTCATTAAAAATACGATTGAACAAGTCTATCGGAATCGGTATACGGTTTTGCCAGAAAATCAGCCCGTCTACACGGTATTTAGGGTTTTTATCATTCAAGTAACGTTTAAAATCCCCTAGATCGAACTGATAACTCATTCATCTTCCTCCGCATCGGGCAATTCTATACTCAGGTAACGAAGCGTTTGACTAACTTTTTGCCTAAAGCCTCTTAATGTGTGCTGATTAACCTCTGAAAATTCTCCATGTTCCGCATTAGCTAGACTCCAGAGCAGCATATCAAGCGCTTTTACCGCCTCAACATTGTCCTTGCAAACGTTGTACATCTTATGAAAATAAGGGTGAGTCTTACCGAGAGTAACACACGTATTACCTTCATCATCACATGATGGTTCCCATAGTTCATCCCCTAGAATAGAGTCTTCTTCATGGACACGGACTTTTTTATCTTCATAAACCCTGATCCCTTCAATTACCACAGGTTTCATCTGATTCATGTTACGAATCGTTACGGTGTCACCGTCAACTGTCAACTCTGAGTTTTTTGTAAATTTGGAATGTTTATCTATCGCTTTATCGGCAGGACCATGAGCTCTGTTAGCGTTTGCAGCGATTGTTCGAGCCTGCCCTCTCAAAAGCTCCTGTCTCCATGGAGATACTAAACGTCGAAGTTCTTCTCGAATTTCCACTGGGATAATCACGCGGCTTTTACGAAAGTCGATGTTAAACACATCGTCCAATTTATGATCAAAATGCAGTTCAACGCGAAGACGAGTTATCTTACTCTCTTTTTTATACATGCGATGTGGCCAACCGTCATGCCATATTAACCTGCCTTCACGGTAAATATAGAAGCCCTGATTATCTAGACTGTACCGGACATACTTTTGTTCATCAGAATTGAGGTCATTTTGAGAAGGAATTACACTGCCTTTTACAGTAAATGACTCCATATTCCCACTCAAATCGACAGGAACAACTTTCTCTCTAAGTATCCTAGAACGAACACCATCTAACGAAACAAAATCTGAGCAAAGCGGATCCCAACCTTTCAATTCGAAAGGAGCTTGATCACAAATTTTCATTGAAATTGAAACTGATTTTTCAGCCAAAAACTTAAAAAATATGGCACTTAATTCCAGTGAAATCTCATGTCCAAGACTGTCTATCGCGGTTTTAGTTTGTTGAACACTAGCTTTTTTAATTAATCGGTCAGTATTTTCCCAGATGATCATAGTTCCGCCGTTATCAGTGAAACCTTTCAACTCTTCATAATCATCGTAATAGTCCTCAGCATCAGGAGTTTCCAGCTCCCATCGGTCAGTGCTGATGATTCTGTCAATATCCCAAGCACGACCAGTTTGAACACTATCTTTCTGAGTTAGTACGACAAGTCGGCGACAAAATGCCGTTGAGGCCGTTTTCAGGCCCATACCGAACTTCCCTAAAGATTTGGGATTTGCTCGTTTCTCCGAACCGTAGCGCATTGCATTTAGCAACTCTGCTTCAGACATGCCATTGCCGTTATCGGTAAAAATGACTCTGAACTCACCATACATATACTGAAGCTCTATCGAAACTTTCGTGGCATTAGCAGCAATGGCATTATCGATAATGTCTGCAAATGCGGCTTCACGGGTATAACCAGTATCTCGTAAACTTTCTACTAAACGTGCAGCGGAGGGACGAAAGTCATTTTCTAGTATTTCTTGTTGTTGACTCATAAACCTAAGTTTTCCAAATATGCAAGCATGATTTGCTTGTCTGTATCTTTATCATCAGCAACCGAGACGACTCGGTCACTCAGCTTTTGTTTGAGGCGTATTCGCTCATCAATCGTTTCTTCAATGGTATCGGCGTAATACATATAATAAACACTGACTATGGACTTTTGTCCATTCCTCCATGCTCTAGCTGTCGCCTGCTCTTCTAGAGCTGGGTTCCATTGTCTGCTGTAATGAATAACGTGTGTAGCTGCCGTAATATTCAATCCCATTCCAGCAGTTTTTGGGTGAAGAATCAGGACATCAAAGCCATTCGAGGATGAAAATTTATCAATTAACAACTGACGTTTCACATTTGGCGTTCTCCCGTCGATAACGCCAGCAATAACTCCGTACTTTTCTTTAATAGTACCTTTGATAAGATCAATAGCTCTCTGAAAGGTTGCAAAAATGATGACCTTTTCTTCTGCTTGGGCAATGACATCTAGTTTTAACAGCAACAGTTCAAATTTGGCACTCTGTTTTGACAACAAGCGAACGTCCGTTGGTATCACAGCATTTAGAAGAGATGGGTGCGCTGTAAACTGCTGAAGTTTATTTATCAGTGGAAGTATGCCTGCACCTCCTGCATCAGCATCAAACTTCATTTCTTCGATAATACTAGTGTATGCGGACTTCTCAATGTCTCCCATCGATACAGGCAGATGTATGTCCAACTTTTCTGGAAGTTGTTCAAGCACATCTTTTTTCATCCGTCGAAGGGTTATCTGACGTAGTGATAATTCTAACTCTCCCAAATCTTTGTTGAGCGTTTCAGATAAATCACGGTTGACGTAGCGTGATTGAAATCTATCCTGTGACCCTAAGTATCCAGGGAATACCAAGTCACAAAGAGACCAAGCATCCAGTAAGCTATTCTCTACAGGGGTTCCAGACATTGCAACGACTACACCACTGTCCAAACGCCTTGCAGCAATTGACCTTCTTGAGTTTGGATTTTTCAACATGCTTGCTTCATCAAACACAGTAAGAGCAAAATTCAACTCTTCTAGCATTGCGATATCAGAAGTCATCGTTGTATATGGCGTAATCACGACACTATGCGCGGAAAGAGCAGTGCTGATACCTCGTCGAGAGCTCCCGTAGTGTAAGTATGGTTCAATGCTAGCAGCAAAAAATGCGAATTCACGTATCCAGTTATCTAATAAAGGATTGGGTACCACTATCAGCACCCTTGCTTCTGGATTCTGTTCGAGAATATTGCAACATAAGGCAATAATTTGGGCAGTTTTACCTAACCCCATATCATCTGCGAGGATTGTTCCAATACCGTTTTCCACACAAAAACTCAGCCATTCTACGCCCTCTTTTTGATAAGGATATAGGTCCTTTATGAACAGATTCTCGTGATGGGAGATACTTTTTCTTTTTACTCGCAAGGTTTCCAAGAAGTTAGAAGGTAGCGGTTCACACAAGCCTTCTTGATGCAAAGTTCTTATCAGCTTGATTAAAGAGGGTAAAGGTAATTGCAAGTCAGCAAATGCCGTATCTACGTATTCCTTTATTTCTGTGTTCACAAAGTAAATCCGTTTGGCATTAACAATAAAGTACCCCTGACACTTCAAAGAGTAGAGTTGCTGTTCATTCAACTGCTCACCTTTAAAACTGACAGAAAAATGGGGCGCAGGCTCTATATGGAAATGAAAGCGAATGTTTGCTGGGCGCTTTGAAGCAATTAGAGAAAGTTCTTCATCATTAAAAATGACATTAATACGACCATAATTGTACAGCTCTTCCGATGATATTGGCACATTCTCAAACTCAATAACACCGTTATTAATCAGATATGTCATCACTATTCTCTTTTTACCAGGTAAAAAACCGGATACCTATTGCAATTTTTAGCACTCGTATATAAAGTTCGAGGTATTAATAGGTAACAAACCGGAATTATTATAAGCACCGTGGCAGAAATATTAAATACCTCTCATCATATCAAACAGTTAAGAGAAAATCTTGGCTTAGGCCAGCGTGAGTTCGCAAACATGCTGGGGTTAGGCAAAGACGGGGAGCGTACGGTCCGAGGATGGGAAAGTGGTGAACACCGACCTTCACCTCTTAAATGGAGTCGTATTATTGAACTGAAAGATCAAATGCAGCGCTACTACGATAACGCCCCGTTAAAACAAAAGCCTCTTAAAGACACTTTGTTTACCTTTATCGATTTGTTCGCGGGGATCGGTGGTATTCGCTATCCTTTTCAGCAGCTTGGTGGACATTGTGTGTTCACTTCTGAATGGGATAAGTTTGCCCAGAAAACGTACTTAGAAAACTATGGCGAAATGCCCAATGGCGACATTACTAAGATTCCTGCTTCAAAAATTAACGACCACGATATTCTCTTGGGTGGATTCCCTTGCCAAGCATTCTCGCAGGCGGGACTAAAGCAGGGGTTTAATGACACCCGCGGAACTATGTTTTTCGAGATTCAGCGAATCCTTGCTGCTAAAAGACCAAAAGCATTCTTACTGGAAAACGTTAAGCAGATTCGTACCCATGATAAGGGACGTACACTAAAGACAATATTGGATATTCTTCAGGGCAGACATGATCAAGAAATTCCTGATGACATCCCTATAAGTGAAGAAGCAAGACATGCCCTATCTGACAGACTGAACTACTGGGTTGATGTCCGCGTACTGAGAGCTGCAGATTTTGGCGCTCCACAAAACCGAGAGCGAGTTTTCATCATTGGATATAATAAAGATGAATTCCCAAGTGTGGATTTTGAACAATTGTTCCAGTGGCCGGAACCTCCGAAAACACCGACACGTGTCGGTGATATTCTTCAGACTCAACAGGAACTGGATGCAGATAAAAAAGTTCAGGGTAAAGACCGCTTCACCATTTCCGATAAGCTATGGGAAGGCCATCAGAAACGTAAAGCTGAACATAAAACCAAAGGCAATGGTTTCGGTTATTCACTTTTTAATGCCGAAAGTAAATATACAAATACTATAAGTGCCCGTTACTATAAAGATGGTTCAGAGATCCTAATTGACCAAAGCCATCTAGGTAAAAATCCACGAAAGCTTACACCGAGAGAATGTGCTAATTTACAGGGGTTCCCGCCGGAATTTAACGTAGATGCCGTTTCTCAAGTTCAGATCTACAAGCAGTTCGGAAACTCGGTTTGTATGAACGTTATACATGCCGTAGCGGAAAAAATGGTATTGACGCTGACAAAAGCCTCAGAGCAATCACAAAACCAACTAAAAGTTGGGTAACCAGCAAGGGCTCTGTGTTCAGGAGCCTTTTTTATAAAGTCAAAAGTCAAGTTCACTTAGCTTCTTAAGCTACTATTGTTCGATTGCATGAACATTTAATCAACTATTTCATTGAATATTTTATCCGTCTATTTCCGTTTTGTTGATTAATAATTAAGAAAAATTTGACTGGTCATTCGGAGCAATTCTTAATGTATTTGATTTTTAAAACTGAGCACTTTTAAATGCACTCCAACATGAGTTCCTAATTTAAATAAATTATGTAATTCAGCTTGGTTACTCAATACTTGGTTAATTGCTCCAATAGCAAATCGCTTCATGGATGAATTATATCCATTCGTTCAAAAACCCCTCAACCTCTATTAAGTTAAAAGTGAATTTTTAAGAAATCCAAATAGCGCATTGCATGATGTTATACTTCAACCGGGGACGTTTATAAATATTCATACGACAACTATGGCTTTTAGTGGATTAACTTGTAGATACCCATCATTTAGCTCTAACTCGATATTTACTCTACTATTTGCATTTGTCTTACGTATGTATTTCACAATTGAAGTTAAGTCAATATTAACTACTAACGCCTTGCTCACCGAAAAATTAGGAGCGCAGCGAGTAATTTATCCGAGTGCAGCAACTTGTTAGCCTTCCTTATATAAACCTATTTTGGCAAAACCACTGACTTTCAGACAGACAAGTATACAAAGCTGTTTGCCATGAATTTGTGTTAACCTGCATTCTACTTTCAGCAGCATCTCTTAAAAAGTTTTCTAACTCACCACCACCACCATCTTCAAATATTTTCCTAGAGATGAACTCAATACTCGCAAGTTCTTCAGCTGCATGAGAAGAATAAAGAGAAGCTAATTTAAAAGTACTGAAATGGTGCTTTAACCTTTCCTTTAACAGTTCATCACAATTTCTAGGAGGATCAACATAAAACTCAATAGCGACAGGTATTGATTCCGTTAACTTTGCTTTTATCCAAGTAAAACCCTCAACGTCATCATAATACGGATGCAATGTTTCCTGTTCTGAATTTCTAGGAATATCTTCGCCTTTAGTTTTATTACAATCCTGACAGGAAGGAATCAAATTTAATGGTGAAACAGCCAATGATGGATAATGCGCTTTAGGTAAATGATGATCTAATGCAGAAACAACTCGCTGAGAACATAGCGGGCACCTTCCATGTTCAGGTAGTGCCATGATCCTGTCATAGTAAATCCTGCCTGGCGCCATTTTTTTAGCCATTCTCGAAGTATAAACTTTTTTCATCTCATCAACTGAAACGGCATCTGCCACATTATCTTTGGTCTTAATTGTATGTAACTCTGCTACTGCAGCTTTCTGGTCAAACTCTACTGAAGCTTCTCCAATCTCTTCTGAGCAGGATTGTAAACGGCGTTTGAGGTCAACATTCATTACGCGCTCAATACACGCCTCAAAAACAACAACTGCATTTTCATTTGGTGGCACCAATTTCCTCATACTTGGGCTCTCTTCAAGACAAATAAAGCACGTAAAATCCCTTTAGCCTCTACGCCCAATTGACCATTAAAACTATTTACCGCCGCCTCATAATCTTCGAACTTAGCCACAGCATCGTTTAGTAAATTATGAAACCCGGAATCTGTATGTTCTAAGCCAAATACCTCTCTAGTTAATATACCTACATTTTCTCCAAACGACTCTGTCTCGAGCCTTTCGACTTTTGATAGGTGCCCACTTCGCCAAAGTTTCCATGTACAACTTTTAGGTACTTCTTGAAGTACCACTGGTGAGTGAGTTGCTATTATAGAAACTGCATTTCTATTAATTAAAAGATCTGAAAGTGATCTAATAAAGGCAGATAACAACGGCGGGTGAAGATGAGCTTCAGGCTCATCCAAAAAGACCAAGCTTCTCTCTTCAATTGTTTCTACCAGCCTAGTAATAGTAAGAAGTACAATTTTATGGCCGGAACTCAAATTCTTAAATATTCGCCCTGATACTTCTTTAAAATCATTCTCTTCTTCAATTTCTAAAATTGATGCAACATTAATGTCGCCGAAAACAGGATCTGTCTCTAGCTTTCCAATTGCCCTTTTCCAGCGTTCAATTTTATTTCCGGCTTTACATGCAAGTATACTTTTTACAAACTCATTTTTAAGAATGACGGGGCTTTTGGGCGGGAGGCTTTTTTCTCCAACCTTCTTTATTCTTTTTAAACCCACATAAGAAAACTGTATTCCCGATGACTTATCCCTTTTCTCAGGTAATGGCTCCGTTTCATCAAACGCGCTAAAGGTAACTGAAACAACGTTAGAAAAAAGCTCCCCATCAAAACTTTCTGTTGATGCGAATTCACCTACTTTAGAGGAAGGTGAGTCATCATCAATGAGAGAGCTAATCATGTTATTAATTAAGTGGGTTTTACCAACACCATTTCGCCCGATCAGCACATGTATATTTGTTGGTGGGTTACTTTCTGGAGTCACATCAAAAGCGAGCTCAATTCGTTTATCAACTGTGCCTTTCATCTTTGGTGATTGATATGAGAATGAATACTCGGATAATCGTGCCCCACCTTTTGCTAGCCTTCTATACTGCCCCTTAACTGAAGTATGACTAACCGATCTTAGTAGTGATGTACCTGTAACTCTTTCTTTAATTGCTTTGGTATCACAATAATAGATTTTAGTTAGTAAAAAGTGAATTAACTGATTTGTCGAAGTGCGGTTATACTTCTAAGTGTACTGACAAGTTAAGTTATGGACTTGAAATAATACTACCAGTCTAAATACTCAATTCGTTGTTATGTTCTTCCAAGACACAATTGCCCTATTCCTTAACATTTTACAATGCTTAGCAAACAACAGGAATCTCCCTAAATTGAATAAATTCTGAACTTCAGAATGAGTAATCAGAAATCACTGCCCTTGTTTAATAGAATTGAATATCCACATGACCCTATCTCTTATTCGAGTGGACTGATAAGATAACTCGGCTTTATTGTTCGCATATAAAGATTTGTAGTGAATAGAGCTTGGCATCAAGACTTTGCGAATTAGAGGATAACTGGGTAGTTTATAGGTGACTATCTTCCTTGGAAGTGCTTCGTTTACGTCAATCAAACGCTTAAATAAGCGTTTAGCGGCCTTACAATCTCGCTTCTCTTGGATAAATATATCAATGACATCCCCATCTTGATCGACGACTCGCCATAGATCATAGATAATGTCGGATCCCATTTACTTTTATAAAAACTTCATCAATGAAACATGTATTACCAAGTCCATTTCATTTTCTATTTAATCTTTTAGCATACGCAGGACCAAATTTGTTGCAACAACATCGAATAGCTTTATAACTAACTTCTGTACCTCGTTCGTTAAGTAAATTTTCAACATATTTTAAATTAAAATTGAATCGGTAGTAGAGCCTTACTTAGCACTTACTGGTGCTCGGCGGAAATCTGAGACATTCATAAAAATTCATCCGATAACTATGTTTGTCAGCGACATAACATGTCAATACTGTGCTAAGTGAATAGAAAATGAACGTTTGCACTTGTTCAGAACATGCACTATGCTCAAAAAATAGCCACTCTATTTATCTTAATAAATTCATCAACTATATAAGCATAAAATCACCCTCAAGTTTGACTACTCGTCACTGCAGTCTGCGTAATTGGTTTTTAAGGAAGAAAAATGCAATCACGTTTTACTCCACTTTATTTTCTCAGTTCTATTGCTTTAAGTACCGTCCTATTCGGGTGCGGTGGCTCTAATAGCGATAAACCGCAAATACCTACCCCAAATGTTGCACCGACGGTAGATGCTGGCAACGACATCTCTGCCGACGAATTAACAGTGGTCACGCTATCTTCAACGGCGAATGATACGGATGGCACAATCTCTAGTTATTTATGGGAGCAAACAGCGGGTACTACTGTAACCTTAAATGTTAGTAATGCAGCAAGTGCTACTTTTACTGCGCCTGATATTAATGCAGATGAAACACTTACTTTTAGTATAACCGTCACAGATGAAGATGGCGCAACGGCAAGTGACACAGTGAATGTTAACCTACTAAGAGTAAATCAAGCACCTATAGTTGATGCGGGAAATCCAATCACTGCAAACGAACAAACACTAGTCACGTTAAACGCAACTGCGCAAGACCCTGATGGTACAATTACCAGCTATTTGTGGGAGCAAACTACGGGTGAAGACGTCATGCTCGACGCCAACGATAGAGCAACAATAACGTTTACCTCTGGTGATATTAACTCTAATACCATACTTGAGTTTACTGTCACTGTTAGCGATAACGATGGCGAAACAGCATCAGATACACTTATTGTTAACCTTAACCGAGTGAACCAAGTTCCTGTTGCAATTGCAGGAAGCGACCAAACAGTAATAGTGGACACTGAAATAATGTTAAGTGGTTCGTTGAGCACCGATCCCGATGGTGATTCGTTAACCTACACATGGAGCTTGTCGGGTCCCAACGGTTCATCTGCTGCTTTAACGTCTTCAGATGTCGTCGATACCACTTTTTCGCCAGACACTGTAGGTGAGTATTTAGTCAGCTTAGTGGTATCAGATGGAGAAGCCGATAGCGAACCAGACACTGTAACTATCACCGTAACATCGCCACAACCTAGTGTTAATGCTGATATACGAGGCACTGTTTTAAGCTTTGATTCAAACGATGTTGCTATACAAAGTAGTGTCGACGAAATTGATATTATGGTCACCTTACTTGACGATAATAACAATGTGGTTGCCACCGACATACCAGAAGCAATATTTAACCAAGCACAGCCTAATGAATTACGGTTTGATACCGAACTTACCGGTAGCGGCGCTAGCATGGTTGCAATTACGGTAAGCCGAAGTGGTTTTACTAGCTTCTCGAGACGGCTTGATATACTTGAAGTTAATCGTATTGAGGCCAAATTGACTCAAATTCCTCAGGAAGAAGTGAGTATGTCATCTTCTCAAAGTATTTCGGGTACAATTGTAACAGGCTTTAATGTAGACATGATGTCTAATGTCGATGCGGGTGGCATCAGTATTGGGATCCCATCTTCACTTTTACCGAACGATACAACTAGCCTTATGGTCGCCGTTGAGACATTTGATCCAAATAATCCTGATGATGCCGAGCTTTTCCCTGGAGAGTATGCCGATTCTGAAGGGCAGCCATTAGTATCCGTAGCCTTTAATTATGCAGAAATTATGACGCAATCGGGTGAAAATATTGTAGAAGCAATTGAAAGGAAGCGAAACACAAGAACTAAATATATGACTGTTTCGGAACGAAAAAATGCAGTAAATGAAGAAGAGCCCGTCGTGATTAACCGAAATATCCCTGCTTCAAGCTGTGGTATATTAAATAGTTTGGGCGATAGTGCCCCGTCAACAGAAGGCTTTCAAGTGCCAGTGTACACCTACAGTCCCTCCACAGGGCTTTGGGAGCTACTGGGTCAGGGTAGTGTTTATGATGGAAGTGGTAACCTACAGGCCGCCGATAAGAGTGATTTCGATTGTCAAAGCGTAAGTTATATTCTTGAAATATTGGTAACCAACGAGATATTTCTAAGCGACTGGTGGAATCTTGACTACCCTCTAGTATTTAATGAGCCTGTGCGTTTATGCGCTAATTTTGAGGTGCAAAACTTAGAGCAGGAAACACTTGCCAATATTTATGGTTTAGTTTCAGACAGAGATACAAGTGTTGATTTTAATTCAGAGTATTTCTCTACCGATGAAAACGGCAGGGCTTCGGTTGAAGTAGTAAGAATATCGCAGTCAGACGATGTTAGTGCCGTAGTGCAAGTATTCAGTACAGTTGAGCTAGGCTCTCAAAGCTCTGATCTAACTCTATCTACCGATTGCGATAATCCACCCTTACAAATCGTTACCGTAGATAGACCTCCGCTTTGTTCGGTTGCGGGTAGAAGTGTGTTTGAAGATGGTTTGCCAGCAGTCGACAACTTGATTTATGGTGTTGGCTTCAACAATGTATCGGTGACCTACGATTTTACATACGTTGACGAAAACGGAGACTATGAACTCGATATTGCGTGCAACACCGACGTTACAGTTTACGATTACTTTACTACATTATTAGATTACATTGACGATGATATTGACAATTCAGATCTCCATACTTTCGAAATTAACGTAGACAATACAGTAAATTTTGATGAGCTAAGCGATGATGGTGACCGGGTAACTTTACCAGCATTTGAAGTTGATCCACTCGAGCCGTTTGCACAGGTTGGCTATGCATCCAGTATAAACACTTTATTTATCACAACGCTCGCTCCCGAAGCCTACTTCCCAATGCAAGGGCAAATACTGATGCAAAACGAAAACGGCAGCGAAACATTCGATACGGTGAATTTGACTATAGAGCTAGTTGATGGTCAGGTAGATAACGCGCTGTGGTTCTTTACAAGCACATCTAGTAGGGTGGCGGATTATACGTTACATCCAAATGCTACTCATGTTGTCATAAGGCTAACTGATGCATCTGGAGAAGTTTATGAGCTTCCCCGTTCCGAGCTGATCATTCAAGGCTCGGAATAAGTATTTTTAACATACTGAACAGGCGCATGAGTTTAGCTGCGCCTTTTTTGTTTACCCTGTGAGCTGGCAAACGTCAGGTTAAAAGAAACCTAAATCACACTGTTAGAGGTGAATCTAACCCTTCGTAACTTTTTCGTAGAGCTCGAATATCTCATCACGTTTAATCATTTTTATTGACATTAGAAGAATGCTGCCGCTTTTATGCCAATCTCTTCGTGCTGCTAAAAAACAATCTGGTTTCGACATTCATAATCCTGCTGCTCATCTCACCAATAGAAAATGACGACTGACTTGAAGATAAACGCATTTAATAAAGCATATCGCCTAGGTCAACACAGTAAAGGCTTGAGTTTCATAGTAACAGAGGCTCGAAATATAAAAACAAGTGCTTTAAAGTTTGCTAAAGATCAACTGCATAATTTATCCGTGACTAACTTTTTTACGTCAATCAAACGCTTAAAGAATTCTTTAGAAGCCTCACAATCGCACTTTTTTGGATGACAAGAAAAACAACATCCTCATCTTTTTCTACAGCTCGCTAACGGTAGTATTAGTCCCCATTTAATTTTATTAAAACTTCTTCAATGAAAAATTTATCACCAAATCCATTTCGTTTTCTTTTTAATCATTTAGTATACTCAGGATCAAATTTATTGCACCAACATCGAATCGCTTCTTAACTGACTTCTATACCGCGTTCATTTAGTAAATCTTCACCATCTATCAAACTAAGATTGAGTCGGTATTAGAAGCATACTACATAGTACATGATGTCTCGCGGAAATCTGTTACGTTTATAAATATTCATCCGATGACTATGTCTGTCAGTCGCTCAACATGTCTATACTATAAAAAGTTAACCCAAATGTTCAAACGGTCGTTTCGATAAACAACAAGTTGACATTTAAACGCAGACCGCCCACAATGATTGTGTATTTTTTATACAAAGCTAGTGTGAAATTAGTTTACAATCATCAAGCCTACTAGGACATACCAAATGAATAGATTTCCTGCATTCGCTAGTTTTTTTATAATGATTTATTCAGTTACATCGTTTGCTGGTGTAATCAACGTCCAATCTGTTGTCGGATTAGATGGAGTAAATGAGCAGACCAACTTCTCTGTAGATGACATGAACGAACTTGAATATACTGCACGGTACGACTGCCCTGGATTACCTGAGTGCTTTGGAACTACTGAAAGCTTAGGACCTCAGTTCATAGATCTATATGCTTATGGAAATCTCGCGTCTGGCACGCTTCGCTCTCGTTTAACAGGTTCTCCTGCCAGCATTGCAGTCTTGGAAGTTTCATTTGGCGGATCCATTACTTATGAAGGCTCAGCTTTACCAGACGTACCAGAGGTTCCGATTGTCATTTATTATTCATTCTTGGTGGAAGGTAGTTACTCGCTGCCTATCCCGCCAGAGCCAAATGAGGATGATTATGTTGCTGATGACAACTATGCTGCTGTGATTGCTCGAGTTTATGAACTTGAAACTGAAAACTTAATTGATTCACAAAATATTATAGATTCCACGCTATATGAAAGCATCACGGATCAAGGGTTTCTGGAAATCAACGGGACTATTTTACTTAATCCTGGTGAGCGATTAGAATTAAATTCGGGTTATCAGATTATTGGTAATGGAGACATCCTATCTACTGGATATGATGTAGATTTCGGTAATTCAGCTTTTTTGAATTTAACAGTATCACAAATAGAAGGACTAACCTTTGAGGAAGGTTTTTTAGCGGATGCCACAACGCTCATCAATCAACCACCAGTGTCTGCCTCCACTCCAAGTACCATTTTTCTTTTGGTTGCCGGATTATTTTTTGTTTGTAACTCTCGTCGATTCTTTTAAGCATTTTTCAGGCAGATTTAACTGTAGCTTGTCTTGGTACTGACAATTTAATTTTAGAATTCGAATAACCCTACCTGTTTAAATATTCAATTCGCTGTTACGCTTCTCCCAGACACAACTGCCCTGCTCTCAACATTTTATAATGCTAAGCAGACTTCGGGTATCTACCTAAATTGAACAGACTTTGCAGGTTAGCATGAGTTCTAAGGAATCAAAGCACCTGCACTACGAACTGGAATTTAGGTTCTAGCCTGTCTCTTGCACAGGTTGGCTAATGAGATAACTCGGCTTTATTTTTCGCATGCAAAGATGTGTCATCAATATCACCTGACATGAAGCCTAGAGAGCCGAAAAGATCATCAACATCTATGGACTGCACCTGACCCGCTTTTGCAGGTTGGCTCCCCAAATCCTCTACTTCGCTAAAACTTACATACTCTCTGCGATTATTATAGAAATCCTCACTGAGCGTCCAAATAAACTTTTTTTTATATCGATTGGTAATTTCACTTAGTTCGTCAGCCAGGTCCACTGGATTTTTCACTCTAACTTCAAACGGTCGTTTCCGATCTTCTGTTTTAATCCACATAATAGATTGGTAAATGCATATCCCCCCATAAAAACCTTCTGTTGTTGCTTCTATGGCATGCTCGGGATTTGCTACCGCTCTTTGCTCTAGTTCATCAAAATTTAGTCCATCTTGATTAGATTCATTTTGCTGTAAATCATTTTCCCGAAGAATACCCTTTGATAAGCTAAGGATTTTAACTAGTCGATTATATTCAGCAGCTGTCAAAGACATTGTCGGAAAAGCACGCAAGAGTGCTTCTTCTTCATCCGAAAGTTCTCTCTCTCCATGATTTTTTAGTAACCTTAAATACGCAATTCGGAAGAAAAGCCGAAACAATTTCTTTAAATCGTAAATTCGTTTACCAAATAAATCTAATTGTTGGCTCTGCTGCTCCATCTCTAGGTATATTTTATCATTTTCAAATCGGATATAAATCTTTTGATTGTTGAACACTTTTTTCGATAAAGTACCAAATATTTCATCCAAAATAACAGAATTATCCCTGAGTATCTTCGTATCCCAACTATCTGAAGTAAACCAGGCGCAAGTACTAAGAAGGGTTTTGTTTTGTTCCATATTACTATCCTTATGATTGATTAAAAAATGTCATTCAAAAAGTAATATATCACTCGCAAATTGTTTTTCCGTTTACGCAAAACCTATTATCATTTTGATAGCTCACTACCGCTGAGCACCGCGTCTAGCAAGCCGAACAGGTAGTTTATCTTTAGGTTTATGCTCTTTGATTTTTTGCGCTTATCATTAATAAAATAAACGTGATACCTATTTAACGCGCTGTTGGAAGATACTGCCATTAACGTCACGTTTAGCCCTAAATATTGACAAACCTCTTTAAACCTAGCTAACTCCAGTTCCTTGATCCACAGTGTGGTATTATTGGCATGCACTTTCCAAAATTGTATTACATAAAGCAGTTGTTCCGGTGTTTCAGCCAGTAACCTAATTGCATTATTGAAAACCGCAATAAAAATCGGGCTTCCAAGATATGCGAAGGTTCGTTGAAAGGACAGACAATCGGCGTCGTTTACATTATCTATGTCTGCGAATATATGACTTGAATTGATTGCCTTTACATACGCCTTCAATTTATCAATTTGTTTTTGAAGAACATTGGGTACGTTGTTAGGTAAGTTATTTCTTTGTGTTTCAAAGCGCTCAAGCAATGTAGTGTGTAAATGAAGGCACTGTATCTCTACCGCTTTTGGATAAGACACCAAGCTATATAGTTCTGGTAACGCTACTTTGATATCTGAGCATTGAATGACATCATTAGGAAGTACGTTTGGCATTCCTCTTATTTTTGTTCTGACATGAACCTCGAGCCTAAATTGTCTGTTGGGTGTTCCTTTTATTTTATTTTGCTGCGCTGTTATTTGTTTGATAAAACGGGTGTGTCGAGTGAGTCGTTTTACCCCATTGTTGCTGTCCATTTCACTAATTATATTGAGCGCATGAAGGTAATACTCCCTGCAGGTAATTGGAGAATGCCCCATCCTTTGAGCTAATGCTCGAAATGCTATGCCTCCTACTTCACTTTGCTGTGAAATGAGTGAACGCAGTAATTCAGCTCTAAAACTTTCAAGGTCATCATTGCGACACCACTCTTGCATTACCTTTTTATACCGAGTATCCTGATGGGCATTGCCTAAAAACAGTACGTGAAAATTGACAAAGCTATGCCGACAGTCGTATAAGCGTACAGATGGATTATTACTCACGTGTTTTAAGATATTGCCAAGGTTATTTGTGACAATCTCGAATACATACTGGATGTGCTCAATAGAAGCGCCCATAAAATACGAGAGAAAGCTAAAATCTCTGTTGTCTTTAGGTGTATATAATCTATTAATATGATCAACCAGATTTGTAAGGATCTCTTTTTCATAGTCATTAAGATAAAGCGACAATGGGATCCTTCTAGGTGTGTTAACAGATTTACTCGGTAGGTATTTGCGCCCCTGCACAGCTAAAATCCAGTTTTTGGTATCAAGCTGCTTGTGATGTATCAGCTTCAAATCCATCGGTCGCAATCCTGCGCGTTGACAGAAAATTAATGATGCTTTGTGGACCAGCTTATCATCATCACTAAATACGCTTACCTCATCAATTGCATGTAGTGCGTCTTGGTAATTCTGCTCTGTGACGATGTTGCTTAAATTACTGGACTTGAAACGCCTATTACTATTGAATAGCTGCCAAACATGTGAAAGATCGACATTTGGCGGATTTAAAAACCTCGCTGTAGTGTCATTAAAGTCCCTTAAACGCGACAACAACACATCGTCAACCTTACGAGTTAAATTTTTAACGGCATCAAAATATAAGTGCGAAAACTCTTCCTCATCATAAAAAAGAAATTGTGAATCTTTTACTACAGGTCCAAGTGTTTTATAAACGGTCGTTAGATACTCAACTAAAGAGGTGGATAATATTTTGTTTTTAGGATTTTTTCTGGATTGGCGACCTGATGCTTCATGCATAAAAGCCAATAGTGCTAACGATAAATGTGAAAGTTGCTGAGAATTTTTAATAAGCCAAGTTATATCGTCACTTTGTGTGACACCAATGATTTCCGCCCAACATGCAAGAATGTTCGACCGGTTACCATATGCTGACTTTTCAATCGTTTCTTTTAATTTGTCATACACATCAATGTTGCCAACACTTTGAGGGACCTTTATTAAATTGGAGACGATGTTTTTGTCTTTTGATGACTGTTCTTTTGGTTCGGTTTTCAGGATCAACCGAGGCGCTAACTGAGTCAGTTTTATAAGATCACAAAATGCGTAATGACTAGACTTAAATTTCGCTACGCTGTTAACAAAGCCAATCCGTGAATTTTGAAAAATAGCATTTCTACACATAAACATCTTCAACCGATTCACATGTAACAACGCTCGCTCAACTTGTTGTTCATTTAGATATGGTACGACGTGGTGTTTAAATTGATTAAAAACCTTTGCCATATGTTTTTTGTTGAGAATTAAAAATTGGGGGGGGATGTCAACACTCGGACCTTCGTATTCCTTTTGGCTATGATTACTGACTGAATTTAACAGCAAATAGCTGCTCATCAAATTTAATGGGTATACAGTTTTATTGCCTTCTTGCGCTTGAATATAAAATGTATCTCTATACTTATATATAGCAAGTTTAGCAGGCAGATGTCGGCGTTCTTGTTCGATAACCGCAGGCTGAAACAGTATTAGGCTTAAATATATAGTTTCATGGGTATATTCAAATTCATCTGATCTTTCGACGTCTTGTTCATTACCCACGGCCAGAAATTCGAGGAACTGCTTTTGCAAGATCTCAATGGTTTTAGCACAGTATAGTGAATGTAGATGTCCTGAATGTTTCGCACCGCCAGCCCGTAACATTTTTTTACGAAGCCTTACATCGTCAGTTTCTTTGAAGTACCCCTGTATATTATCAAGCAATATCCCATAAAGCTTAATATGACGTGTCGGCCAGTCGTCTGGCGTTTTCCTGACTTTTAATTCAGAAAATATTTGTTCTAACCGGTCATCCCTTGAGGCATACAGATCGGGAACAGTTTTTATTTGTTCAAGTATGAACTTCATCACAGTCGTTCGATTAGTTTCTCTTTCTAGCCACATGGCGGGGCTATAAAAAGCATTCGTTGGCTCAGTGTTTAGGTGGTAAGTCATTTCTTTAAAGTTAACCCCCTGCGTATACCTGCCTTCAATGGGGCGCAAACCTAACGTCTTAAGGTAACTTTCATTTGCATTTGAAAGCTCTTCCAGCACTGATAAACCATTTGCCATCGCAAAGTCATCTAGCATGTGTTGTCCTTGCTCAACATGGCCAAGCAATTGCCTTCGATAAGGGAGTTGATTTGGTGTTAGATTGGAGCTCAACAAATGCCTAGCAAAGTTATGAGGTAAATCAAAATCGTTTCCTAAACTTTTACATATATCCGTTATCGTAATTGGTTCTAGGCTTCCTCCCTTAATTTGAGAGAGCAGAGGTTTATTAGTACTTCTCCCCTTGTACATATCAAAAAGACTGATGAAACATTCAGGATATTTACGATTTAACATGAACAGAACAAAGCGCATTTGCTTTCTATAGTTTTGCAACAGGGTTTGGATAGTTTTGGGTAATCCAGAGAAGCGCATCGCAGAATACTGCTCAGAATATTTATCGCTCACAAGGCAGTAATTGAGCTTTTCATCTAAGGTTATTTCATCAAAAAACAACTGCTCGTTATTTCTGTGACCGGTAATGGCCATTAAGGAAAGTGACACGTAGCATGCAAAGCTATTATGAAGTTCAATCGCCTCATCAACTTGCATTTTAGTAGTTGTGACCAGTTGTTCAATTTTATTAGCTAATTTCTGAATGCTATGTGAAAGCATGTCTATGTTTATACATAGTCGACTTCCTATATGGGCCGAACTTCTATGTTCAATGTCAGTGTAAACAATCGATAGCCGCTTTAATGAAAGAGCATAGTGTGATGAAGCTTCTGCACTTGAAATACTCAGATAATATAATGACATGGGGTTAGAAAATTCGTCTGTCGCAAATATCAAAGACGCTATGTCGATGTCCGAAGGAGTAGGCTCACCAAGTCTCTCTGCCATTGTAGAAAACAGCAAATATCTAAGGTTTTTCTCTGTTAAACGCCGAATGGACAACCCGAGTCTTTCTTTTAGTCCAAGCAAATACTTATTAAGGTCTTCCCTGTTAATGTTAACAAATCGCTCTAACAAACAGTTATTACATTTTATGCTGCTTCTAAGTAACTGTTGCACTAAGTGAGAAACAGACGTAGGCATGGGTAGGGTTAAATATTCTGAGTGCGGGTGTAACCATTTATTGCGTTGGGCGTTAGATCCTGAGTATATAGCATTAACAAGAGATAATGATTTTCGCAGCCAACCAATAGGCGTTAACTGAATGCTTGAATATGTATTGTCGCAAAATTGATTTTTCAATTGGAACGATAATATCTGTTCAAATGTCGACGCGGTAGTAATCATCAGCGCAACTACAAACGCACTTTGACCTGTACTATCGAGATTTACGCCGCTATTTTTGCCTGATAACGCCTTTAAATCTTTCTCGACTTCCCGCCAAATATCAGTACGCTCTTTTAACGTTAGGTGATAGGAAATGTAGGGAAGGTTTAATGCATCAACACTCTTTTTTCTGTAATTAAGAAAATTGACATTATTTAAGTCCCTTGGTTTTGGCTGCAATACAGAATTATCTATTGCAGACTCAGTTTCCTCTGGAGGAGGCTGATACTTTGGAAGCACCGATGCATTTATGTTTGTGACAGATGTACTAGTTTTAGTTAAGCCATTCCCCTCTTCCATATCTTCAACTTCTGACTCAGATTGCTCGGGCTCATCATGTTGCTTTTTAGGCTCGCCTTGAACATTCGTCCTAATTTGCGCCTTTGTTGCACCTTGTTTAATAAAGACGCGAATTGCATGTTCTAAACAATCAACATCTTTATTTTGTTTTGTTTCCAGGTTAAACAATAGCGATTTGTAGTTTTTATTCCTAATATTTTGACTAAGCGTTCGTGAACTGGTGCGCAATATTTTATTATAACAAGTGAACAGGTTTTTCAGCCTAGTATTCGCATCTTTAGTATCAATAGTATTTAAGTTAGACGAAGAGTCGCTTTCTTTCGTTTCTTTTGCCTCTTTCTTTTCTTTCGCTTTTTCCGCTTCCTTGGCTTTTCTGATTTCTCGGTAATACAGAAACACGTAGAACTGGAAGAGATAGGCTTCTTTTTTTGTCGCTTCGCTTACATTTAGTAAAGGTTTCGAATCAAAAAATTTAACAATGATTGACTCGATAGAATCATCATTTTTGCCTATTGGACGGGGCGTTATACCCTTGCCGAAATCCAGCTTATCAGTTATTGCTTTGTACGTTTTTTCAGTCTTACTCCCTACGTTGCCATAAAGAGATAAAAACGTTTTTGCAGCCATACAAACATTTGACGCAAATGCTCTAGGGGCCATGTAATCGAAAAGCTCAGGACGACTATTGTCGAAGAGCCATAGAATTTCATCTTCGCACTCTTTTGACAGATTATACTTTTTGCACAACCCACTAATGTCATCTTCCATGTTCAAATATCCCTAATTAGAAATTATAGCTTAAAGTTTAAACCATGCATTCATTCAGGAGCAAACTTAAATCAAGCTATATTTTTTAATTAGAATCGTTATTTTATGGGGTTTAAGGTGATTTTAGGGAATATAAAGTTATATTAGGGTAGTTTAGATTATTTAATAGGACCGTAGTTTTCACATCCTTACAAGGCGGGCAAGTTCAAGCCTTGCTGCGTCCACCATCTCCCCCAGCCCTTTAAATTCAATACATACAGCAATTTCACAATAAAATTTTTTCAACCGAATTTTAATTTGCGGACTTCAAACGTGTCAAATCTGTGCAAGCATACCACTCTACCCCTTGTATTTATTGGCTTATAGCCCAATGCAATTTGCACCGTAAAAAACACGTAAGATTGGTATTTTTGTACTTGCATTAAGAATTTGCTCTGTAATTTTTAAGCGAAAAATTTTGAATTGAAGTAATTTTATAGATTGTTAAATTAATACAATCAATGCGAATTTTTAGAAAATTTAACCGCTCTTAATTGCAAAAAGTGTGTTATTAATTCAATTTTAACTTCCTGCAAAATTCCACTATTGATTAATTCGAAAGCTTAAGTGAGCAGTTTACGTGAAGTAAATTACGAGCTCTGTTTGAAGGTATCGAGCGAATTAATTATTGTCTAGAAAGCTAGGAAATTTTTGTTTTGTGGTCATTGTACAATTGTCTTTATTGGTCCGCTTCAGACAAATTGCAGACCTTCAAGGCTTAGGTTTTAAAGTTCCGAGTGTGCCATAAGCTGCCGTTCAAATATTTGTAAATTAACGTCACATTCGTACATGGAGCAGACATTTAACCTTTCCCATGAAAACACAACAAACGGTTTTTCAGTGGAAACGGGAGTTACTATTAAGTCTAAGTAATAAGCTGTTAGGCAACTTCGGAGAATGAGATCCCATTTATGCGTAGAGATGACCCAATAACTAATGAGCAGGTTCAGATACTTTCTGAAATACTAAATGAAGAGATTACAGGTCAGCTCCTTGAGGGCTTTCTCATAATGTGTTCGCGCCTAGTCGATAATTTCGGGCATCACAGAACAAATGAATTAAGGAATATATTCCAGACGCATAAAAAAGAGGGCGTTGCTTGTCTAAAGAGAAGTTTATTGGAATTATCCAACGTATTGAAATCATATAAGGACTTTACTGCTTTATATCCTGTGTCCATAAATCCTCCAAATCCAGCATTTCCTATGTTAAAAATGATAGGAATAGAGAATATTGTTGACCATGTATACAGAGTTTTAGATTCTAATTCTAGGATTCGTGGAACTGATGAATTGGTTTCAGAATACATAATGCGTACGGGACAGCTTCCATTTGCTCCACCTCCTTCAGCCCCTGTTCTCAGAGAAAAGCCTAAATTTGTACACTGGTGTTCCTATTTAACATTTGCTACACCTAGTGAAACTCAAGATGCATTGCAAATACTACCTGAGTGGAGTAATTGTAGATTGAGAGCTACTTTGCCAGTTGCAACAATTCGAGAACATGCTTATATGGCATATAACGGAGATCATCATGATCCAAAAAATAAAGTTTTTGGCTTTTATGGATATTTTTTTGAGCCTCTAACGCAAGATCATCCCCCATTGCTTGGAGGGTGCGTTCAAATTAAAGTTTTTGGCTCTCCAAATGTTACGGTACTGGAGAAGTGGTGTGAAGAAAAAAATAGATGGTACACGGTCTGGTGCCAATAAATAATCTTATGCCTAACTAAGCCGTCTAGAGGGACTTTCGCATTGCCTGCTCCGCCCCTGCTGGCGGCGTTGACCGTCTTATGTTTGACTTATATTGACATTTCTCTTTATTTGGCATGAAATTGACTTACATAAGCATATCTAGAGTCTGTCAATTCGGGCATATCTAGACGTGTAGGTAATGACACAGTTATGCATCAAAAGAGGTTTTATTTTGACACATGTAGCAAATATTTATCCTCATCATGATCTTCTAAACGTGGCTTTTTATCACTTTGAAGTAATTCAGCAAAAATCAAATGATTCTGATTCAGAAGCTATAGCATTGGACTGCATTAGTTGTTTGATAGCGCTATCAATTGGTGTAGAAGGACTGATCAATTTTTGTGGAGATAAAATTGTCGAAAATTGGAAAGAACGACAGGCCTACCATAAAAAACTTAAACAGACTGCTGATGCACTAAAATTAAAGTTTGATGAGTCAGCAGAGCCATTCTCAACTTTGGCTTTGTTAAAAACGCTCAGAGACGATATGGTGCATCCAAAACCAATAGAACGACAAGGTAAAGTGGCTTCAAAAGAAGAATTAAACAAACTAATGGAAACATCATGGGACCCATACTGCAACTATGAGTTTGTTCAGCATGCCTTCAATCAGGTGAATGAGTTTGAGCGATTGATTTATGCAGAACCTGACATTCAAAAATCGGGAATTTTAACCGGAGCCTCGGGCTGGGGTAAAATTGATGCATAACCAACGATTAGACAGAGATGCCCAGCCCATGTCATACATTCGCATGCGCAAGCGTCACACCAAACTCTGGTCACTAGTTATGATGCATCAAGATAAACTGATGTTCAAATTTATAGTTCTATTATCGATTCTCTTATGTGTTTCATGCACTAAAAATACCGATGAAGATTTTGATGAAGTTGAGTTGAAATCAAATTATGAAAGTTATAGCGGTGCCTATTCAAAACTCAAAGATATGATGAATACTGATTCAAAAGAAATGGCTATTTTTGAGATAGGAATAGATAGCATTGGCGACTATAAATTCGATGGGGATGGATGGTATAAAAATTATAAAGAGTATGTGTCGTATGATGTCGTTCTCGGAGTTTATATGTTAAGTGATGAAAGGATTCAAAATTATATTGGCTTGTTAAAAGAAACTGGTGCTCAAAAAGTTGAATTTTATAGAGGCAATGTTGCTATTACAGTCTTAGCCAACGGTTTTGTATTTGGTGGTTGTTTAAGCCAAATCTACTTTCATCCTGTGAAAACTGAATTAGAACGTCCATCTTGGACAACCACATACTATAGCGCTAGATTTTCTGAAAATTGGAGTGGTGAGACCAAGTGTAATTGAGGTGTAACAAGGTTTCGACCGGAGGAAATCAACAGGCTGAATATTGAGATTCTCCATCGGCAATGAAACAATGGTAAGCTGAATTGGCTATTCCAGTACCCAATATCAACTGTATTTCAAAAAGATTTTCACGAGACAATTGACTACATTCTTGTCCATAATCAAGAACGATTACAGGCAGCTCCTGAAAAATCTGCATTTCTTGTTTATTTTCGGCGGCTAGATGAAATGACATCAAAACGAGCACAATCAGCAGGCAATTAACATTGCATTGCATACTTTAACTTCCCTATTATTAATTCGTACCGTTAAGTATTCTAGTTCTAACTATAGTTGGCAAATAATTCCGTCTTTTGTAATAAACCAAAAATTAATTAGCTTCTAACTTATCAGAACAGAAATCGAGTGTTCTATTGCATGAAAATTTAATTCACTATTGCATTGAATATTTGATCCGTCCATTTCCCTTCTATTGATTAATAAATAAGAAAAATTTGATTAGTCATACGGAGCAATTCTTAATGCAAATGTTTGTTAAAACTGGCTCACTTTTAAATGCAAACTAACACCCAGCCCACCTCATTTGGCACCAAACCAGTTAGAGTTCACTAAGGAGAAAGTCAGTTAATCACCAATAACTTGTTCAATGTTATCACTTAAGGAAGGTAGTCGCTTAGTCATTTCGTCATGATCTTCATACTGCACTAATAAAGGCATTACTTTTATATTTAATACATTAATCATCGCATAACGATGATTGCCACCAAGTAATAGCACTTCACCATCAAAATGTGGCTGTGGCATAGCAACTACAGGGGTTAAAGGATTCCCCTCACTACAATAAGCTATAACATGGGCAAGCTTGCCAGCAAAGCCTAGTTCCCATAATTCTTCTGGTGAGCGTTTATTGTAGTGGCATAAACTATTGTAAAATTCAGTTTGAAACACCCAGCAAAGCTTAAGGCCATTTGGATACTCTTTGGCATATTGATTCGGTGACATTCCATCGAAAGCGAACCTAAAGTTATTAGGGCAAAGATCCCAATTAATATCAAACGAAGGCCAGCATTTAACTGGCTTGTCTATAATATTTTTTGCTTTGTCTTGAAGGCTCAACCTAAGCTCCCTGATTTTCCGATATTGCGCTAGGTCCCAACCATCATCTACTGCTTGGCTCTCCATGATCGATTCATGAGTAATACCTTCTGCTTCCATTTCCTTCAATATACTCTCAAAATCAGTCACGAATTACTCAAGCAAAATTATAACGGGCTTATCACCATAATTACTTTCTAGATTAGAAAGTTCATCATATATCTCCTGAACTGAGATTGGCGAAGATATATTGGTTGATATTCTATCTAAGATAGTTATTTTCGGGCCATTTACTTCGTATTCTCGCTCCGTATCTTCACTTTTTACGATTTTATCCTCAGCGGAATACCACGTATAAAAAATGACATCACCTATGCGGTAAGCTATTGCGCCCAGCAATACAATTTCATCATCTAAATTTAAATTCCCATCTACAACATTGAATGAAATACGAAATCGAATAGCATTCCCACTAAAAAAATCAAAAATACTAGAACATGATGGCGCTAAATACTCAACTTCTTCGAGGCTAACATAAATTTCATCTCCGACATCAAATAATCGTGCAATTCGCATTAACGTATTCAATGCCTCAATATTATCGGAGTAGTCAATACTATTTTCCTCCAAGTTGATACTTCCCAAAACCTCCTGTCCACTATCACCCTTTATTAAAACTTTAAAAGTATCGCCACTAGAGACATCAGAAATAAAATTCAAATGATCTCTTAAATCTCTTAATTTAAAGGGCTTTACACCGAAATCAAATCTGAAATTTAAATTTTTACTATTGTGCTTAAGTGTAAGGTCAAAAAAGCTAGACTTATATCGTGACTTAAATAGAGGATGATTAAAGTCACCTAAGAACTGAGGAAAGTAGGCTTCAACATCAAACCTGTAATCATTACTGATACTACCTTTGCGAAATATCATTTTTGCTTTAGCAGTAGGCTCTAGGCGAGTTAACGACAGCTCAGCCGACTCTGCACTCAGGCCAGTTTTTTCGTGCAACAGCCCAAATCGCTTTTCTACAGCAGCTATATTCGAGATGTTAGCCTTTTCTTTTAGGCCAAGATGCACATCAATAAGCGCTTCTAGGTTTTCTTTTCCTATTAGGTCAAACTTTATTTTTAAGCGCTCATCATCATACCCCACGTTTTCCAAAAAATTCTTTTTGCGAAAGGTATAATCATTAAGATTGCCAATATAAGATTTTAACTTTTGCGATAGTGATGCGCCTGTTAGCTCACTTAATAAATGGCTTTCATCATAATGAACGGTGTAACTCTTTTTATCTGTTGTAGCGACTAATTCAAGGACTTTTTCAATAAGCTCTTCATCCATATGCCTAAGAAAAGCTCTGATGGGCTGGTTAGTAGCGTCATATTCAATGAAAATGTAAAAACAAGGAAGTGGATCAACAGCCAATTTACGTAGATTAGGCAAATCAATAGATAGCTTTCGTTTTTGACCATCTGTTGCCTTGACCTGCACTTTACACTTTGGAGCAGACTGATGAACTGTTAGACCTGTGATTTCGTTGCTAAATGGAAACTCAACGATGAAATCCCAGCCCATTTTATCTTTAGTAGATTTATTAGCGATTAAGCCAACTTCTGAACACCATGCATAAAAGTGTGACTCACCTAAATCGCCCAAATCTCTCATTTCTTGACTTCCTTAATAGCTTTCGTTATTTCTTAAAATAAGAAAACCAGCTCCCGCTGGCTTTCTTTGCTTGACTTAGGTTGCCCCCGAACTAAATCCGATCAATAAGCTAGAGTGGTTGGAAATCAATTTCTCTACCTCCTTTAACTCCGCCCCCTTTGATTTTTAACCTCTACACTATATCCTTTTTGAGTTAACCACGATTCAATTTTTGAAACAAAGTCAGGCTCATTTGAATATACGTAAATCTCTCCAGCAATAAATACTTTAATGCTATGTATAGAGAATACTAACGTGCCTTCTTCATAAATGTAGTAAAAAAAGCTCTCACTTGGCAAGGAAGAGTTTAATAGTCCCTTTTTAAGGCTATAGTTTAAAGAAATGTTAGAAACAAAATCACTTCGTGATCTAGAAATTTTAAATTCTGAAATAGACTACAATGAAAAGTTGTTTCTAATTGAAGAGACCCTCAAAAACTTTGAGAATGATTTTATTAGGACATTTGGTAATAAGTTCTTTCAAGAATATCAAGAATTCGAAATGGCGAAGGCTACAGAGCTTCACAACAAACGTACTTATTCAAAAATGAATCAATTCTTTTCGAATTATTCGAACTTGTCGGATGCGCAGAAAAAAGATATTGAGCGGATTTATCAATCAATTTCGCAACCAACTTCAATCAAAACAATTGGCGTGCATGGGACACGTTTAGAGTCTTTTAGGCACAATGTAATATTCAATGAATGGTATATAAAAGAACTATCGAGAGTAACCGAAGCAGCGAGAGTAATTGTGAATAGCGGTTAATCAGTGACTGTAACTAGCATTTTTTACAACAGCCATGTGGTGATATCTTGAACCCCCATCTCTAGCATAAGCGGCATTCTGCACCAGAAATAATACTGAGCCACTACAGCTATTATTATAATAGAGCGAGCACATCTAAACTACGACTTATTAGGTGTCTCGCTCAGGAGCTTTGCAAAATTTAGCTATTTAGCGTTTTATGTCTTCGATATCCCATTCCAAGCAAGCCCAAACATACTAGCCCAAGCATCGCTGGAGCCGAAGCTTCAACATTTGCGGTTTCAATTGAATATGCACTCAATGTACTTCCCGACCCATTTTTCCAATCGTAAAAATATAAGGTGTCGTTTGCGTAGGTTATGCCTGAAGATAAACCATCTAACCCGAAGTCGAAATTAGCTAATTCGAGTCCTGTGGTAATATCGAACTGTCTAATAAGGGCATTCGCTGTATAGTCGATAGTCCAAAGTTGATTGCGAGCACTATCTACTGCGATATCACCAATACCGTTGGCTGTGCTAAGTGTTAAAGTTTGTGTGATTGTATCCGCTGACGATAGGTTTGATATTCTAATCTGGCTTAGCCCACTCCAATTATATGCTCTCGAGTTTTCAGCGCGATATAAAACCCCGTTTCGCACATCAATGGGATAACCGCCATAAGCTGCGACTTCTGACGATAAATCCGTTCTATAACCCGTTGTTTTATCTATAGTGTGCAAATCTTGATAACTAGCATTACCTGTGTAGTCGGATACGTAGTAATTATTAGCGTCACCTGCAACGGAGGTTGTATGGTGTAAATTTATTGCTAGTGAGCCTAAAATTTGGCCCTGTAGGTCGGTGCGGTAAATCGTTCGTGAAGACTGTTGCGCGAATAACAGTTCATTGGTACTAGTATCGAACCCTAGACCTTGCGGCGCAAAATTACTCATTGTGTCTGCGAGTTGATTGGACAACACGTTTGTGTAGTCGAGGGTTAATACCGCTGAATGGCTTACGTTGGCGTATGTTAAGGTCGAAGCCAAAACAATAATTGCAGAAAAATACTTCATAAATTTTACCTTTCGATGGTTAAACAACAAGCTAAGCTAATTAACTATTCTACAAGCATTCTTGCAGGAAGCGCGCCACTTTAACTAACCATATAATATATATAAATATTTTTTATAAATAAAATGTACGATATCGGTATCTGTAAAAAATACTGACAACCTCAGAGACGCAAAACACCCATTCTAAACGTTACCGATTGTGAAAAACGGCATATACACAATGTCACCGTGACATTGTGTAACATATTACTCAGGCTACAAAGGACCTCCGAAGGGACATACAAATTAAGTGTTTGAATCGAAAGAATCCTAAATGTCTAAAGACTCAAATTGCTGTTACGGCGTTTCAAGCGAAAATAATGGCGATAAAATATCTTCTAAGTTATCTACTGGCTTTTGTTTGATTAGCCGTTCACATGCTGTGTTTAAGTCTTTCTGGCTTGATTTCTCCAAGTTCGCTACTTTTTCTTGAAAGTCCGTCGCGCTAAAATTTAACGCTTGCCGGTTAGCATGATTAAGTTGGGAAATTTGTTTATACAAATGAATAAAACGGCCTATGACGACATAAGGAAAATTTCGATTTTTAATTGGACCAATACATGCCATGTAACCACCTACTGGCAATCCCTTAATTTTCATATCCACTAACTTGTCGGCGCCAAACCAAGCGCTGCCAGCACCAATTAAGCCGCCGCCAACACTACCTAGTAGAAAACTTGAACCACCTACCGCTATATCCAGTGCAGCACCACTAACAGCGCCCGCGCCCGTTGCCGCAAGAATTAGTTGTTTTTTATTAAGCCCCCATGCAAACCACTGGTCACAATCGAATAAATCAGGAGGTAAATTGAAATGGTCGAGTGATATTTGCGTTTGATAATGGGCGTAATTGGTCAGTAGTTTTTGTACTGCCTCTTCTTCTCGTTTTTTCATCCATTGCTTGTACTGCTTTTCTAACATTGGCTTTACCATGTCAGCCTGTTTCTCAGTTAGTACTTTTTGGCAAACCTGATACTGACATAAGTCATTAATTAATCGCGCTAATATACTCACACTTAAGTCTTGCTGATGCTGGCGTTTTACCCGCAAGTCTTCAATTATAGGCGTTAATGTTTTTGCCCAGTCGGGATTAAGGTGGGTAAATGTTTGAAGCAGTTCTATATGTTTGGCAAAGTCTGCTTTCATCGGATTAAACACTCTAACCGATTTAAAATACTGGGCGAGTGCATTATTCCATTCTTCAATATAGTCGCTGTTTTCAATTGGATTTATTAGAGCCATTGAAGGCTGACCTGTCCAACGCAAAATTTCCATTTCAGCTTCGTATTCAGCGCCGTATGGGCGCGAACCGTCAACAACGTATAGTATGGCCGCGCCAGCAATTATTGGTTCTAGCAGTGCAACCTCATCAACAAACTGTCGCTGGCACTCAGCATCTTGCAAAAACTTTGCGACAGTTGCCGCACGCTGGTTTGCACTTGTGCAATGCTGATTAAGCCAAGCTAAAACTTTTACAGGCCGCTGGAAGCCAGGTGTATCTACAAGCTCATACCTTCCATGCGTAGTCTCAACAGAATAATGCTCCGCTCTTTCTGTTGTTCCACTACGACTTGAAATTCTAATACTGTCGTTATGTGAAAGTGTTGATACTATTGAAGACTTCCCTTTATTGGGATGCCCCACGACCGCAAAGGTTGGCACCGTATTACTCGCCATTGTTGTGTTCTCCAGTCTCGCGCTCTTGATACACACCCCAATCAGACATTTCTGCAGTAAATCGTTGCCATTCTTCCAAGTGATTTGGTAAGGCAGGTACTAGCTTGTTGTGCTTGTAATTCACAGGATATAACAAACCTTTGTTATGTTTCATAAAGTCCTGTAACTCGCCCATTGGCGGCTCCCACGCCTTAACTAATATGATTTGTCTGATATCAAACGCAGCTTCTGTATGATTATTAGTTAATGGACCAACCTCAAGTATTTGATTAGGGTGTAAAGCAAGCTGGGACACAATATCATCGGGAAGACCTGCCCAATTTATCAGGGCGTACTCTGCGGGCAAGCTACGAGAAATATCCGATAACTTATGGTTTTCGCTAAATTTATTAACTATGGGTTTTGTTTTAAGGCTAGAGGTGTTTTTGCTCTCGCTATTTGTCAGTTTTTTTACCCACCATTTAGCAAAAAGTAATAATAGGCCTCTGAGTAAGAACGAGTAAACAACTTGTGTTGCTAACACAAACGCCCACCACTGGCCAAAACTACCAGTATTGGTATAACTTGCATTTAATCGTGAATCTTGGGTTAAGCGGAGCAACTCGGCGGTAGGCTGAGCATCCTCCCAAAACCACCAAGGAGAAGCTACTACTTTTAATACAGGCAAGAGCTGTTCTGCAGTTAAAACCGTACTCCGCCAAACAAAATTGATATCTGTAGCAAGTAACAATAATAAAAACGTAATTAATGATGCTGTTGCGTACGCCAGCGCGGCGGCTTGGCTTTGTAGAAAAAACCATTGTTTTTCTACACGAATTTGTCGGATTTTTGCCAAATATGCGCGTTGCGAACTAGACCAAATAGGCAGGTCACTTACCAGCCTAGCAAAATTCACCCCTTTGTTTCCTAACAAGGACCCTACAGAAATTAATGCGCCTAACACAGGAATGAATAAATAGACTAAGAGCAGGTAAAATAGATTAACGCGCCCCTCAGCATCGCCGCTTAACACAGCAATACTCAAAAACAACCCTAGAATACAGCCAAGAATGATAATAGGGAGCGATAATTTGGTTAGAGTGTTTGGCTGATTAGATAAGACAACTGGTTGCACGAAAAGCCTTGTGTCATGAATGATAATAATATTAAAACTTGAGTGTACCTAAAACTCGAGCTTTCATCTATATCATTAGGTCGGAAACACGCGTTGTTAGTATTCATATAGTTTGTTTTTGGAGGCGTTACTGAATAATGAGATAACTCATGCTCCAAGTGTAATAAGACTTGTCAGACTAACGACTTTCTTGAGCTTTTAGTTTAGTGCATAGTTCACCGAATTAAAGGTCCTAGCCTTATACGCTTCCGTCGTAGCATAAATAAACCAAATGCAGCGCAAAGCCAAATCGTATTAAATTTCATTAGATATCCCCTTCCCTGAAGCTTATTTAGCATGAATGTTAACTATAAGACTAATTTAACCTATGGGTAACTTACTGTGGCTGGTTCATTCAAGACTAAATGCACTTTTTTCAAATGGAAGTTTATAAAAAACTGTAAAATTATTTTTGTAGTTTTAGGGCAATGAGTTAACCGATAGCGATTATCTTATCACCACAATGGGTGCTATGATTAGCAGTCAAATAACGCTCTTGAGTACAAGAATTATTATAGGGCGTGCAAATTAAGTAGTTGTTGCGCTCGGAATCTACGATCGGGCAACAATATAAAGTAACTGCGGAGCGCAGTTATCGGTTACTATTTAAGGATAAATTATGTACCGCTTAATCTCACGAATATTTTGGATAATAATCCTTGGGCTCATGACATCATTGAGCTCTGCTCAAAACTTACCGGTTATAGAACAAAGCGAGCAAAACCAATATTGGATTGAGAAAAAGCCGCTTAATTTTAGCTGGCGCGCACTTAATATACGCCTTATGGCAATGGATAATCTTCCTTCGGGTACTTGTTTTAATGCAAGCTTTATCATTGATAATGTTGGCGCTGTGCAATCTGTAAAGATCTTAAAGATCATTCCTGAGAAATATAAAAACCTCATCAGCTCACTCGAAAAAGCAAGGGGTTGGAGTAAATACCGCTTCACCCCGGCTCCGCAAAATAGCGCAATGCAGCCTATCCACACCAATTATCTGTATTACAAAAAAGGCGCCAACCCGTCCCATGCGCAATATATCAGCGATATTGAAACTGCTTGCGCCCTATCACTTAAAGATGTTCTAAGTGCTCAAAATGCCGACGCACCTGTTGACCTTGAAGGCATAAAAGCTAAAGGCAAACAGGCTCTACAGGATCATTATTCATCTTATCGATGCGAGAAAGAAAACATTGATTGTGCATGTGCTCATGAGAAATTTGAAGCCAAATGGAACGCGTTAGGCATAGCAGCCAGCATACAAAACGCGGATATCCCTGCGATTGATAATGCCTGCAGGATTAAAACATCAGATGATGACGTCATCGCCAAGATAAAGGCAGACGCCGCTAAAATGCGTATCAATGTATGTGAGAAAACCCCAGCTATGAAGGGCTATGACTGCGCTTGTTATGAGCAACTTGAAATAGAAAAGAATATAGAGATAAGCAAAATCACTCCCTATGGCATTCAAACAACAAGCCGAATGAGTAACGAAAATCTTAAAGCGTTAAAAGACATCAACCGCACTTACAATCAGCGCCTAACGCAAGAATGCCAAGTCAGTGCTGACAGCTTAAGCCAAGCAGAGATAATAAAAGAAAGCCAAGAGATTTTACAAAAATGTGAATTATCCGCCGAATTAAGTAGTGCGTTTGAATGTGGTTGTCTTGCTGAGCGTTTTGAAGAAGAACGGAAAAAATTAGGTAGAGATTTTGATCAAAGTCACATAATTTCTAAAATAGGTAATTCGAAAGCTTGCATTAATATCGATAAAAACACAGAAAACGTTAAAAAAGGCTGCCTAAAAGGAAAGATATTTTTCGATTTGAAGGGTGTTAGCTTGGATGAATATTGCGGCTGTGTATCTGAGAATTTCGCTGAACGTCTCACTGCTTATAATGGCTCCTTCAACTCCAGCACTGAAGCTAGACTAAAGGATCAAGCCTCAGTTCAGTGCAGAAAGTCTCTTATAGAATAATCATGCGCCAACGACAGAGTTTTGAGGAACTGAAATGACTTTACCAGTCAAACTTTTGAGCTTTTCCATTGCCCTTACTTGCATTTTATTATCTTTAAATTTTGGCTTGAGATCATCAATGGGCTTTTTTATGGCTCCGATTTCAGAAGAATTTGGCTATGGCAGGGAAGTCTTTGCGTTTGCACTGGCGTTGCAAAACTTATGGTGGGGATTATCACAACCCTTTGCTGGCGCCTTAGCGGATAAATATGGCACGAGCAAAACCGTTATTGCTGGTGCACTGTTATATACTGGAGGCCTTTATATAACCGCAACATCTGATTCCATATTTAGCCTAAACCTAGGAGCCGGTTTACTAATGGGAATGGGAATTGCTGCAACAGGTTTTGGTGTTGTTCTACCTGCAATGGCAAAAATGGTTTCACCTGAAAAGCGCGCTTTTGCATTAGGCTTAGGCAGCGCTGCAGGCTCTGCGGGGCAATTAATATTTGTTCCTATCGCTCAAGATTTTATAGCGGCGTATGGTTGGAGTAATGCACTGCTGTTATTAGCTGGAGGTGCACTGTCTATGGCATTGATGGCAGGGGTATTTAAAGATAAAGCTGGCATTCAACAAGCGATACAAACCCAGAGCTCCAAACAAACTGTAAGAGAAGCCCTGAATGAAGCATGTACTTATCCACATTATTGGTTAATCGTGATTGGCTTTTTCGTTTGTGGCTTTCAGCTAGCCTTTATAACAGTGCATATGCCGGCATTTTTAGGTGACAGGGGCTTTTCTGCAAATATTGCCGTGGCTAGTTTGGCGCTTATCGGCTTGTTTAATATTTTTGGTTGTTTAGTGTCTGGATTTTGGTCCGGAAAGTACTCTAAAAAGAATTTATTAACAATAATCTATGCACTCAGAGCTATAGCAATAGCTTTGTTTATGCTATTGCCAATGACGGAAACATCGGTAATCTTATTCTCAATCATCACTGGCTTTTTATGGTTAGCAACTGTACCTCCCACTTCTGGGCTAGTAGCGCAGCTCTTTGGTTTACCTCACATGGGGTTACTATATGGAATAGTTTTCTTAAGTCACCAACTCGGCTCATTTAGTGGTGTTTGGTTGGGAGGTTACCTTTACGACTATACGGGATCTTATGACGTTGTTTGGTGGAGTGCTTGTGTAATTGCAATGATTACGGCTGTCATCCATGTATTTATAGACGAAAGGCCTGTAGAGAGATTACGTTATAGTCCGGCTCGCTAATTACGACTTTAATGAGTAGCAACAAGTTGCGGATATTGCTCGATAATCATGGTGTAAGTCTCTGGTGATTCATTTTTTAAGCCTTGCATTGCCTGTAAGTGGCGAGGATTAATTATCGCTCCTTTGGCAATCATCTGTTCAATCGCGCTGGTAATAAAACGCTTATTTTTGTTTGCGTTAACCAATGCAATAAATAAAGTGTCTACTTGTGAGCGCTCGCCTACATGA
Source organism: Glaciecola sp. 1036 (assembly GCF_050306235.1). Classification (NCBI taxonomy): domain Bacteria; kingdom Pseudomonadati; phylum Pseudomonadota; class Gammaproteobacteria; order Alteromonadales; family Alteromonadaceae; genus Glaciecola; species Glaciecola sp. 1036. Next base: position 42,656 of record NZ_JBLWFH010000022.1, read on the forward strand.
TTAATATCATCCACTCGTTCTAACAGAAACATGAATGCTTCTTGGCTGGTCTTTTTCGCTAATACCATGTCGAGTAAGGTAAACTCGCCATAATTGAGTGCCGCAAGATCAAGTCCTAGATTTTCAAGTTGTAATACTCTATCAAACTTATGTTTATTGATAAGGGGAAGTAATGAAATCGTTTGAATTTCCGCTCCCATGTTTATTAAGCTCAGTAGCAACTGCTCAGAACCATCTATTTTAACAAGTGAGCTAGTCATCATTGTTAGACAGAGCTGCCTTTTTTGGGGGTGATCGTCAAATTTTATTAATGCCTGATAAACCATGTCTTCACAGATATCCCAATGCTTAGTTGTAAAACAATACGCAATAGGATCCACTGTTTTCTCGACTTCACGAAGCTCTTTATCAGGTATCGTAGGCACTACCTTGTCCTGAATAAGCCCGAAGACTATCCTATTTAAATAATTAGCTAGTTGTTTTGATTGCGCTAAGTCAAGGGAAGCGTCGTATACGAATCCTTGTTGAGTATGTTTTGTCATTTCTTTCACAGAAAGTTGCGCTTTACTGGCTGGTATCGACGGCTCTATAGTGACGTTAATAGTATCTTTTAATGCAGGTTCGACTTCATTAGCGAGATGCTCGATAGCATCCGTTGGCAAGACGACATTTTCTTGGGTACTATCTGTAGGTTCACGAACCATAAGCACATAATAAGATGCGCTCAGGCTGATGATGATAAGTCCCACTATTGTCCATTTAATCATTATCTGTGAATTCCAATAAATTGGTTCTTAGCCCTGAAATAAATGACATTACAAAGCCAAGTTGAGGTTAATTTTGATCCCCCATTGCAATAAATATCTGACTCATCTTTTTCCATTTAGTTGCTTTATCTTTAAATAAGATTGAGTGACTTGTCAGCATTAAAACTGAATGCAAATTAATGCTTAGATCGGATCATTTGAGGATAAAAAATAACATATTACGCGCTAAGAAAGCGGCAGAAAGCTAATATTTGATGCCCTCACCTACCTCTTTTTTTCTTAACGTCGCCTTGGCTTACCCGCTTTTGACTTAGAGTTACCAGCTTTCCCTAACGCTTTAGCTCGTAGTGCTTTTTTCGACGGCTTGCGCTTTGTATTGCTGGCTTCAATTTGCTCAAGATTTGGTTCAAACCCCGGTTCCCATCGAATGGGTAAATGCTCACCTGTGAGCTTTTCTATTTGTTCCAGTAGGTATTTCTCTTTTTGGGAAACCAAAGAAACTGCAAGGCCAGAATGCCCCGCTCTGCCAGTGCGGCCGATACGATGAATATAGTCCTCGGCGTTGTAAGGTAATTCAAAATTTATTACGGTCTGCAATTGTTCGATATCCAAACCGCGGGCCGCTACATCAGTGGCAACCAGCGCGCGTACTTGACCAGTTTTGAACGCATCAAGGCCTCTATCACGAGCACCTTGGGATTTATCTCCGTGCACTGCAGCACAATTTATTCCGTCTTTTTCAAGTTCCTTGGCTAGCGCATCAACCGCCTGTTTTGTACGAGTAAAAATAAGCACCTGCCGCCAGTTATTTGCGCCAATTAAATAGGCTGTTAATGCTGCCTTTTGTTTGTTATCAGTCTCATAAACACGCTGTTCTATTTTTGTAGTTGTGGCATTGCGTGTAGCAACCTCAATTAATTTTGGCTCGCGTAGAATGGTTTTGCTCAAGGCATACACTTCATCATTGAATGTTGCGGAAAAAAACAAGGTTTGGTGTTGCTCGGGAAGGCGTTTAAGAATGCGCTTAATATCAATAATAAACCCCATGTCGAGCATTCTATCGGCTTCATCAAGCACTAGGGTTTCAAGAGCACTTAGATCAATGTATTCTTTAATCGCAAGTTCCAGTAAACGTCCTGGGGTTGCAACCAAAACATCACAGCCTGCATTTAGCGCATCAATTTGCGGATTGATACTAGCACCGCCATATGCAACCACCGAGTTTAGATCTAAGCCTTCACTGTATTTTACGAAGCTTTGATGCACCTGCTGAGCAAGTTCTCGAGTTGGCGTCAGCACTAATACTTTAATCTGGCTCCCAGCTTCACCAGCTAAATAACGTTGAATTAAAGGCAATGCGAAGGCTGCGGTTTTACCGGTACCGGTTTGTGCGCCAGCCATTACATCATGGCCAGCGAGTACTTCAGGAATTGCCGCTTGTTGGATGGCCGTCGGTATCACTAATTACATGAAAGATTCAACATATTGCATAAATTAGTAGCTGATCTCTATACCACATTTGTTCATTAGGTCTTAAACATCTCTTAAACTCTAATTGAATCAGTAGTAAAGCCAAATTGCTTAACGAATGATATCCGGAGGAAATCTGTGATATTCATAAAATTTTATCCGATATCAATGAATGTCTGAACCTTAATTTATCAACGCCTTTTCAAGGCTCATTATACTATAGAATTACACCTACTTATCAAACGAAGATTTGACACTCTAAAATATTTATTATACTTTAGTTTAAACCTCATCTGTAAAGATGAAGTTCAAACATGGACTTAACCTATATTTCAAGGACAAAGAAATGAAACTTACTACAAAGCATATCTTCTACTTTTCGGCACTAATCAGTATATTTTTTCTTGGCACTACTTCTTACAAAGTTTTTTCCGATGTAACCAAAATAGATCCGGTTTTAGAAAGTAAAAAAGAATTAACGCTAGAAGATGGAGACATCGCTACCATGTCAATGACTCCAATTGAGTGGGGGATTGGCGGGGGCTATACTGATTATGGGAGCGCTTTCACAGTTGGAGCGGCGACGCCCTTTAACAATAATCCAAGTTCCGGATTTATGAATTTCAGCGTTAACTTGGCAACACTTAATAATTTAGGTGGATTTGGGGGGTAGCTTCGGTGATGAAGGCCCTCAAGACGATGTGTACGATTGTAAAATGAGAGTAGCTAACAATCTCGAAAGTTGTATGAATGCTGCGAATGATGTTGCACTTTATCAGTCAATAGCAACTGGAATTTTTGCAGTTGCGGCTGGTATATTTTCAGGTGGAGTTGGAGCAGCTTTTATTGGAACTGTTGGTGCAGCCGAAACTGCCCATACATTTAATGAAAACGTAAATAGATGTACGAGAGATAATACACAAGGCAATCTAGAGTGTGAAAGAAGATGAATATGATTAACTATATTGTGATGTCCAAAAAAGAAGCGTCGTACTGCATCTACCTTCCTATTATTATTTACTCGGTTGGTGCGTTATTCTTTGATGCGTTTGAGTTACATTTTGTTTTTGGGTATTTAATTTTAGGAGCATTCGCCCATATTTCATATCAATGGTACAAAAATAATAAGTCAAAAATTATAAATAAAGAAATTCAAGAAGATGCAAGGTTTTTATATTTAATACCTTCAATCGCCGCTTTGTTTCCTATATTTTTGTTTTGGTATTCGTCAGTATCTATTAATGAAATTGCTTTACAGAGCGACAATAATAAAAACATTCACGAAGAAAAAGAAGCGATTTCCGTTTATAGTGAAAGGCAAATAGAGCCTTCAATTAACTCAACTTTTGAAAACAAAGAACGAGGACTTAACATTGATGAAGTTGAAGACATTACTTTATTCGTGCCAGTTCCTAATAGTCCTAAATCTTCAATGACGCAATTAGGAACAAAACTGATCGGTGTTCTGAATCGAATTAGTGGAATTGAAGAATTGAGTGAAGATACCAAATCCAAAATCGGCACCGATGTAGCTCGTCTTCAAGGACTTATTTTAAAAAAAGACTGGGATGGATTTTTAAGTGCCGCTGATACTTTTTCTGCAGATTATCCAGATTCAATTAGTAATCTCGCAAATACCGCCATAATGGTTGAGGCTCCGATTGAAGTAATTCTCAAATTAGTAACACTAGGAGCAAAAATATCAGCCGCATCTATATTACATCTTATAAAATCCGGTGATTTTAACACAGTCATTACATTAGAAAATTATGGAATGAAACCGGATTCAGAAATGTTCAAAAATTTCAATGTAATTGACGCAGCCTTGATGGGGCCAATACAACCAAAATCTTTCGAATTTCTAGTAAATAGATATCAAGCAACCTATGGTTACAGTGAAATTGGGACAGACACTATAGGAAATGCGATTATTTTTTCTAGAGCAAATCGCGATTTTATCTCTTATTATATAAGTCTTCTTTTAAAAGGTAGTGACAAGTTTTCCGATCACCATCGAGCATTGATGGCTTCGTTAAAACAAGAGGATGAAGCGATTTATACTGAGCTCGTGAGTTCCTTTCCAGAGTTAGCCCATTCTTACAAGGTTGAAAAACAGATCAAGGAAAATCTATAACAGCTAAAAACTCTCGTTTAAAGATGACAGATCCTAGAGGATTTGTCATCTTTAGATTAATAAGGTTTTATAAACTATTAACCAGAGAAATCTATTTTTCAATTTTTATTCCTAATTACAAACTTACTCAATCACAATCTCATTTGATCCACCATCGCCATACATATCTGACGCATCTTGTTCCGTTTATTTATTAAAGATCCAATTACTTTTACGGACTAAAACTGAATGCAAATTAATGTTTAAATAGAATCACTTGCCGATACAAAATAATTTATAGGAACTTATGCATGCTACGACACTAATAACTATACAATACTCTTCGATAAATGGTGTAGTGGTCAAGTGTTTTTGGCCACGGGTTTATAGTAATTCCAATATCTCTTTTCTGATTCATTTGGCGTCAAACT
>NZ_JBLWFH010000023.1:0-38166 GCF_050306235.1 Glaciecola sp. 1036
GCGTGCGTAGCTCAGCTGGATAGAGTACCTGGCTACGAACCAGGCGGTCGGAGGTTCGAATCCTTCCGCACGCGCCACATACAAAAAAACCACCCATCGGGTGGTTTTTTTGTATGTGAAGCCTTTGGCAGGTGCCGAAACGGATCAGGTTTGACAAATTAATAATGGAGCCGTAGTTCATTTAATAATGGAGCCGTAGTTCATTCTCACCTTTAACGTAAAAAGACAAGTAACGTCCCGCTGGTTGGTGAGAATGAACTACGGCTCCATTATTTACGGCTCCATTATTTCTATGCAAAGGCTAATTTTTCATGTATAGAAGATTCAAGCGTGGATAAGTGAATAAAAACTGTTAATTATTCGTTAAATTTGCATATATTCGCAGTTCTTTGTATAAAAAATGAATATTTTAAGTATTTATACTCTTTATGTTCTCTATTTTTGATTGAGTTTTACCAACTGTCGTGATATTTACTATGACAGATTTTTGACACTCAAGAAGTAAGAGGATGGCACATGGCTGATCAACTTTCGGAAGCAGGATTATTATTAGCAGTAGGCATGGTGGTAGTCTTTGCCTTTCTAACCTTATTAATCGGCGGTATTAAGTCAATCGAAGCTTTTGTGCGTGCTTTTCCTAGTAAAGAAGAACAAGCAAATAACAATAAAAATAAAACTCAAGCGAAAGCTGCGACAGAAATAAACCCAGACATTGTGGCTGCGATAAGCACTGCTGTTCACGTACATCGACACACAACTAGATAAGGGCTTTTTATGTCTAATCCACTAAAGTTAACGGAACTGGTATTTCGTGACGCACATCAATCACTCTTAGCAACTCGCCTACGAATCGAAGACATGTTACCCATCGCAAAGCGCGTAGATGAAATGGGCTTTTGGTCCGTAGAAACTTGGGGCGGTGCTACTTTTGATGCCTGTATACGTTATTTGGGGGAAGACCCTTGGGAACGAATTAGAGCACTGAAGGCAGCAATGCCAAATACTAAGCAACAAATGCTATTACGAGGTCAGAACCTTTTAGGCTATCGTCATTACGCGGATGATGTTGTTGAGAAATTTGTTGAACGCGCACATGTAAATGGTGTTGATGTTTTTAGAATTTTTGATGCAATGAATGATGTAAGAAACCTAGAAACTGCCATCGCCAGTACTATAAAGGTAGGTGGTCATGCACAAGGTACCCTTGCATACACCGTGAGTCCAGTACATTCATTAGCCTTCTGGTTAGATATGGCGAAGAAACTAGAGGACATGGGGGTTCATTCAATTTGTATCAAAGATATGGCGGGCCTATTAAAACCTTATGATTGTGAAGAGTTGGTCACTGAGCTTAAGCGCACGGTAACAGTCCCTATTGCAATGCAGTGTCATGCAACCACAGGGTTAAGTACAGCGACCTACCAAAAAGCTATTGACGCTGGTATTGATATGCTAGATACCGCTATTTCTTCAATGTCGATGACCTACGGCCATTCCGCTACTGAAACTATGGTGTCAATTGTTGAAGGAACAGAAAGAGACACTGGCATTGATTTAGAAAGTTTATCTGATATTGCAGCGTATTTTAGAGATGTTAGAGCTAAGTATGCAAAATTTGAAGGTAGCCTAAAAGGCGTTGATGCGCGTATCTTAACAGCACAGGTTCCTGGTGGCATGTTGACCAATATGGAGAGTCAACTAAAAGAGCAAGGCGCTCAAGATAAATTTGATGAGGTGTTGCAGGAAATTCCTCGTGTAAGAGAAGACTTAGGTTTTATTCCTCTAGTAACACCTACATCGCAAATTGTTGGTACTCAAGCTGTTATTAACGTGTTAACGGGTGAACGTTACAAGTCTATATCCAAAGAAACCGCAGGCGTACTCAAAGGTGAATATGGCGCTACGGCTGCTGCTGTTAATAAAGAGCTTCAAGATAGAGTGCTAGAAGGGCAGGAACCAATCACTTGTCGTCCAGCAGACTTGCTTAAACCTGAACTAGCAACTCTAGAAACTGATCTTGATGAAATAGCCAAAGAAAAATCCTTAAAGATTGCTGATGAAAAGATTGATGATGTTCTGACCTATGCTTTATTCCCACAGATTGGATTGAAATTTCTCGAAAACCGCGACAATCCTGCGGCCTTTGAGCCTGCTCCATTAGAACCAGGAAAAGAAATAGATGCATCCTCTACATCACCTGTCGCTGGAGAAGCTGCAAGTTATGATGTAAAAGTGGAAGGTAAAGTCTATCGCGTGGAAGTGGCTGCAAGTGGTGAACTTGCGTCGATAATACCTGCGACCGGGGCTCATCAGGCTGCTCAAATGACAACCAACACAACGCCTGCACCCGCTGCCGATGTACAGGCAATTAATTCTCCACTTGCCGGAAACATATTTAAAGTGTTGGTCAATCAAGGAGACCAAGTAGATGAAGGGGATGTTATTTTAATCCTCGAAGCTATGAAAATGGAAACAGAAGTGCGAAGCACTTGTTCGGGTACTGTACAGTCTATTTCAATCAAAGAAGGCGACACAGTGCAAAGCGGACAAGCGTTAATGGCAATAGGTTGAGGTAGCGGTTATGGATAAGTTAATGACGCTGTGGCAAAGCACAGCGCTACCTCACTTCGAAATTGGCCAAGTCATAATGATGTTGGTTGGCTGTGTATTACTTTATTTAGCCATCGTAAAAAAGTTTGAGCCTTTACTGCTTATTCCTATAGGTTTTGGGGCCTTGCTGACCAATATCCCTTTAGCTGGCTTTAGCGAAGAAGGCGGATTATTGTACTACGTCTACCATGTAGGTATTGATACTGGGGTTTTCCCACTTCTTATCTTTATGGGCGTTGGCGCTATGACAGATTTTAGCGCCCTTATTGCCAATCCTCGTATGTTGTTACTTGGCGCCGCCGCTCAATTTGGCATTTTTGCCACACTCTTTGGCGCCATCATGCTAAACGCTATTCCAGGTTTCGAGTTTAGTCTTAAAGATGCTTCTGCAATTGCCATAATAGGGGGAGCAGATGGACCAACAGCTATCTTTTTAGCTTCGAAGTTAGCACCTGAGCTTTTAGGTGCAATTGCCGTTGCTGCCTATTCTTACATGGCGTTAGTGCCTATCATTCAGCCGCCAATAATGAAAGCCTTGACCAGTGAAGAAGAACGTAAATTGCCTATGGCACAACTCAGGATTGTGAGTAAAAAAGAAAAAATTCTTTTTCCTATGGCTGTTTTGATGCTGACATTGATTTTCCTTCCATCGGCTACACCGCTTGTTGGCATGTTCTGTTTTGGAAATCTTTTAAAAGAGTGTGGAGTAGTTGATCGATTGAGTAATACGGCGCAAAACGAACTGATCAATACAGTGACAATTTTTCTTGGGTTAGCCGTAGGCTCCAAGTTAAGCGCTGATAAATTTTTGACGGTTGAGACCCTCGGGATTTTGGCTTTAGGTGCTGTTGCTTTTGGTATAGGAACAGCTGCTGGTGTGTTAATGGCCAAGGTTATGAACAAATTCAGTAAGGATAATATTAACCCATTAGTAGGGGCTGCAGGCGTATCCGCTGTGCCTATGGCGGCAAGGGTGGTAAACAAAGTCGGCCTAGAAGCTAATCCTCATAACTTCTTACTAATGCATGCTATGGGCCCCAATGTTGCCGGCGTATTAGGCAGTGCCGTAGCCGCTGGTATTCTGCTCGCGCTGGTGGGTTAAAAGCAAAACAAAGTTGTTTGGAACACAATTTGCATTCGGATAGCTAAATCCAGTATCCGAGTGTAAATTGACGCGTGCAAAACAACACTAAAAATGTCGCATATATAATTAAACAAACAATAGTCTCGTTGTCTATTGCGCTTTGCATTGCGTTGCCGGTTTATTCTCAATCACCCTCTGAAGCCCAAGGTAGTGCCTTAAGATATGCAGACGGAGAAGAGCTACTATTCTCTCTTATTGCTGATAAATACCTATATGGTGAAGTCTACACCATTGTTAAAGATAATCATTATTATATCCTTTTAGATGACTTTACCAATTCTGCTGGTTTTGCTATCAAAAACTTAAGTACTTCGGCAAGTGTGGAATATGCAGGTTGGTGGGCAACCCAAGATAACACCTTTAGTTTAAAAGCCAGCCCGGATATCACCAATATTCAAAGCTATCCAGCAGGAGCTATCGCTTTTGTAGACGTTAATGGCAATGCAGGATTTTTAACCGAACAAGATTTAATCATTCAAGGCGATGAACTATTTGTACGTTCGGACGTGCTGGCGGAATGGTTTAAAGCGAGTTTTACCTTTGATGAAGAACGACTAGAGCTCTTATCAAAAAATGAAGTGTTGTGGCCGTTTCAACAAGCTAAAAAAAGGAAAGCCACTAAATTATATAGTTCAAATCGCGTTGGTGACGCAAAAGAACAGCATCACGATTTTGGTTATGCCTTAAGATCGCCGCAAACGATGGATTTGGTTACTACGGTACAAGGCCGAAGAGTCGAAAGTGAGGATCGTGATTTTAATGCTGGTTATAATTTACTTGGTCGGCAGGATTTGCTCGGTCTTTCAGCTGGATTTTATTTTGCAGGTAATGACGACGATATAGTCAACCAAGGTACCCTAGATTTTAACAAGTATTGGTTAGATGGAAATTCTGGTCCTCTAGGGATGACTAATTTAAACTTTGGGGATATTCAGCCTGTTAGGGTTGGGCGAGAATCAAGTTCTCTTAGCCGAGGCGTGGCAATTTCAAACAAACCACTAAATAATGAAACCTTGCAGGAGCAAGCAAATATAACAGGGCTTGTTCAGGCAGGATGGGATGTAGAGCTTTATCAAAACGGTATTTTAGTCGCACAAGCCTTTGATCAACAAAGCGGTCGGTATGAGTTTTTAGATATTCCATTATATTCAGGACTAAATGAATTTGAGATTGTGAAATATGGTCCTCAAGGTCAGGTTGAAAGAGAGACCCAGGAAAAGGTATTAAGTGCTTCTTTCAGCGATAGTTTCACTCCATTTTATGAAATATCCATAAGCCAAAACAACGAAACACTGTTTAATTTTCAAGATGTTTCTGAATTGGCAGTACAAGATTATGCATTAAATGGTCGTTACGATATGGCCATAGCTGACAACTTTTCGGTTAATCTTGGACACAGTCTTCGATTTGGCTCTGAAGCAATAGACAATACATACACTGCAGGGTTCGCTTACCGACCTTTCGAACGTTTGATGCTGAATTTTGATTATCGTTATTTAGAAAATAACTCTCATTCTATGGAATTTGCCGCTCGAACTGCATTTTGGGGGCAAACTATGGCCGCAAGGCTTGGTGTCATCAAGGATACAACTGAGAGTAGAAACGAAGATGTAGGTTACAATTCATCTTTTTCAATATCCGGTAGTTTACTAACAAGCGAATGGTTAAAGATATTTCAACAAACGGATTTACGTTATTCAAAAAACCTAACGGGTACGCAAGCAATAGCAGCAGTTAATCGTCTTTCACTGCAATTTAAAAAGGTGTCCTTAAATCACAGCTTGAGTTATCAAAATACGGAAGATGAATTTGGCAACACCGAAGACCGTACTATAGGTAATTTAAGTTTAGTGTCTCCAATTGGTAGAGTGTTTACCCGGGCAGGTATTGCATACTCGAAAGAAGTGGATGAAAGTTTTGATATTGATTCAGCTTTTATTGCGACCAATTGGTACGCCTTTAATAAAGTATCTCTGCGTGCTGAAATTGCACATTCTTTTGCTGTAGAAAATACACGTTATAGCTTAGGTGTTGATTGGAAGAGTGATCTTTACGCACTTAACGCGAGGATAGAACATTCAGACTTATTTGACACATCAATAATGTTGAGTGCAAGAATTTCTATGTCTGAAGCACCAACTGAATTTGGTTATATTCAAGATAGGTTATCCCTAGCCAATACTGGCACCATACTGGTTCGTGTTTACCATGATGTAAATAACAACAGGGTTTATGATGCTGACGATATTGCGCTTCCCGAAGTTAAGGTTGAAGCACCTCAAGCAAGAAAGGTAGCCGATACAGACGTGATTGGTATCGCGCAGCTAGATAACCTTCGTAATTTTAACAAAACAGATATTAAGTTAGACAGAACAACCATTAGCGATCCTTTACTTATTCAATCAACTATAGACACTTCGGTAACTCCTCGACCTGGACTCGTTGCACTGGTTAATTATCCTTTATTAGAAGGAGGAGAAATAGAAGGTGAGGTATCTTACGTTGATCAATACGGTCGAGTGCAATTGGTGCCGAATGTACCTATAGAAATTAGAGATGCTAAAGGTAAAATTGTCTATCGCATAAAGTCCGGGTTTGACGGTTACTATTATTTCTTTGGATTACTACCCCACAATTATTCGCTGACAATAAATAAAGACTTTTTGTTAGAAAATGCGTTTACAGATTTTGAACCTATGGCGTTAAATGTTGCCGAGCAAGGCATGCAGTTTTTTGATTTCAATATTAAGTTAAATAAAAAACAAAGCATGGAGGGCTATGTTGTTCATTCTGGTAAGTTTGAAACTGCCACCTATCTCAACTTATATTATGAAGTGGTATCAAATAAATTGTCTGCACTGAATCAAAATATTAGTGTTTCTCCTTTTCAGCATAAGTTCAATGATAACACTTTAACTTTAGGACTAAGCTTCGTCAGTGATAAACAAGATGCCGACTTCCTTTGTGAACAATTAAAACAAATCCTATCTGATTGCCAGATCAGTTCCCATACCGTTTATTTTGCAAATAATAAGTAGATTTGGATCGGTATTTGCAAAATCCACCTTGTAAGGTCAAAACTGTCAAAATTAACCATTTTTTGTCGGGTTTTTGACTCTTGGAAATTAATTAATAAGCCATGCAAAGGTGGACAAACTATGAAATTGACACAACAACTACCCAAGTTATTAGTACTTTCTTTAGTACTGACGTTGAATGGTTGTCTACTTACTGATGAATTTAAAACAGAATTAATTTCTAATTACAATCAGGAAAAATACGGTAGTGACGAGAAAGGGCGCTTTACCAAACAGGAAATCGAAGACAATATTGCCGATTTTAAAGCCCTAAAACCAGATATCGCTAGACTTATTGCATTAGAGTCAGATTTAGCCTATTTATCTCAAACACTGAAAGAGCAAGATAAACCTTCTTTTATTCCCAGCGATGAGACCACAACAAGTGAAGGACTACCTGAACTGGGAGAATTAATAGTCAATCAAGCTTCGACACCAATAAAAAATGTCACACCTAGTACAAGTGATGTAGATAAATTCAGTAAAGCTGCAGATGCTTCCGGAAATAATAAAGTTAAAGTGCAATCAGCTGCTCCAGTGATGAGTGTTGGCGATACTTCTCAAACAATAGCAGAAGTGGATGCTAAATTTTCAAATGCTAATGCAGTTAATAGCCGTCAAAACTCGATGCAGCCTAATGCATCCAGTAGTGAGCAGCTTGTTAAATTTCAACCGGCTAGCTCAGCATCAATAGATAGTTTTAGTTCAGATAAATGTGCAACTAGTACATCAGGCACCTTTGCGATTCACCTAGCTTCATTTTCCACTATGAATAGTGCTAAGACAGGTTATAAGCAACTAGTGGAAAAATATAAAGATGATATCTGTGGCTTAAGTCCTAAAGTCGCTGAAGTTAAAGTCAGAGATAAAACGTTTTTATCGTTACGTTTAGGGCCAATTAAAACTAAAGATGATGCCATGCAGGTGTGCAAACAAATTAAATCTCAAGGTGATTATTGCGCCAGTGCCAAGTTTGAAGGCAGTACCTTATAAAAATGGCTAACAAGATGACTTGGAAAATTCGACTTTGTTATTTATTGATCACAAGCCTGCTAGCTATTTGTTCTTTTGTCAGTCATGGTCAAGAAATAATAGAAGTAACGCCTTTATCTTTTGGTTCCGTGGCTGTGCTGGATAACTCTTCAGTCGGGCATATTGAAGTCGACTCTTTAGGCAATATTAGTATTAGTACCAACTTTGCTGTGTTAGAGCCTCCGCAATATGGAGAGTTTCGTTTAGTGGATTATCCGGTAAACGCTAACTTATTTGTTACCGGCGGTATTGTACAAGCGCAAACCACCAGTGACGCATTTTCCCCAGAGCAATTTACCTTAACCGCTGTTAATACAGTTTCTGTTATTAATATAGGCAGCGATGGGACTGCATTATTGCGCGTTGGGGGAAGATTAGAAACCTCAGGTTCAGGTAGCTTAGTGTTTGGTGATACCACCTACAGCTGTCGTTTAGTTATTACTGTTAATTATTAAGGAAGTTCAGTTTATGCGAATAGTAATTTTTCTTTCAATTTTATTATTTTGTCAGAACATTTTTGCCAATCTACTTATTTCACCAACTAGAGTAAATTTCGATAATAGAGAAAGGATGAAAGAAGTTATTCTTATCAATACTACCACCAAGGCTAGAGTCTATAGAATTGAGTGGGGTGAATACTTAGCCTTGGAAGAGGGTGGTTATAAAGAGTTTGAGGAGCCCATTGCTGAAGTTTCAGCCCTCAGTCCTTACGTTAGAATGACACCCAGACAAGTCCGCCTAGGACCAGGTGAAAGACAAACGATAAAACTGCAACTGCGTAAAAAGGGTAGCATGACAGACAGCGAATATCGTTCGCATTTGAAATTCATTGCACTGCCGCCTGAAGACGAGACTATACCTGAAGATACATCAGAAGGTATGAAGATGAAGATCAATATGTTGGTGAGTTATAGCATTCCGGTTGTTTATCAACCAAAAAAGCTCCATGTTGAAGCGTCTGTTGTTGAATATTCTATAGATAGAAGAAATGATGGCGGTGCTGATTTAAAACTTACGTTGGCTAAAAGAGGTGAGCAATCTGCCTACGGCCGTTTAGAAATTTATACCAAAGATGGGCAAAGAGTTGGATTAGCAAATAACATCAGTATATTTAAAGAACTCGACCGCGCAAAGACAACTGTTAGAATTCCAGAGTACGCCCAGTATGCCAATCAGAGTGAATTTGTTTTGAAGTACATTGGTGAGAAAGAGCACAGTGGAACTGTGTTCATAGACCAAAAATTGCGTATGTAAAATAAAAACTTAAAAAAAATATTAAGGTTTGTAAATTAATGCCGATAGCTTGTTTGTAGGTCATAAAACCTTAACTGCTTCGAAAGAAGCTGACAGAGTTGTCGCAAGCTGTCTTGCGTACTGTGTCATTGATTTTTATTTAAGCAAACGGAGAAAATCCATGTTCAAACGCAATCAATTATATGTATCATTATTTGCGGCCGCTGCGGCTTTGGGTACGACTTCAGCAATGGCACAAGAGTCTGTAACCTCTAGTGCGTCAGTAGTAGTTCAAAACGCTTTTGACTTAGCTGAAGTAGCGCCTCTAGATTTCGGAACAGTTCGCGCAACCGTAGATTCAGACCCAACTGACGACACAACTAACGTAAGTGTTGCTAGTTTCGCTCTTTCACCAGCAGGTACAACTGGTTCAGTAGCAGTAGCTGGTGGTGCTACTACTGTAGCTCAACTAAGTGTAATCAGTTCAGGTACACCAGCAGAGTTCGCAATTACTAATGCTGCGCCATTTACTTCAATTACTTTAAACGCAGTTTCTGACTTCGATCTAGTTAACTCAGCTGCTGCTCCTGGTACTGCTGTATTCGGTGTAACTTCTGTAGTTTTCCGTGAAACAGGTGCAACTGCAAACGGCACTTCAGTAACTACTGACATCAACGGTGAAGCTGGCTTTACTTTAGGTGCAACTTTAGAAACTGACGACGCAACTACTGCGCAAACAAACTATTCTGACGGTACTTACTCAGGTACTTTCGTAATGGAAGTGCAATACTAAGAAGTTATGCATTTAAACGTTTAAATGCGCGAAACGACGTCATTCGAAAGCCCGCAATAAAGCGGGCTTTTTTACATCTGACTAAAATGTTTTTCAACCAAATTAAAATGTGAATAAACCAGTTTTTGAGTCACCGCTTGTTGAGGGTTCGCAAATACTTCTTGAGTACTTCCTTCTTCGATGACTTTTCCTCTATCTACCACCAATACACGATCACTGATATGCCGGACGATGCCGATATTGTGTGAAATAAACACAAAACCTAGGCCTAATTCTTTTTGCAATTTTAAAATCAAATTCACAGTTTGTGAACGCACGGAAGGATCTAATGCGGCGAAAGGTTCATCTGCGACTATGATTTTTGGATCAAGAATCAAAGCTCGAGCCAAGGCCACCCGCTGTTGTTGACCATCAGACAACATATGGCGATAAAAGTGGTAGTGTTCTCTAAGTAATCCAACCTGAACTAGGGTGCGTTCGATTTTTTCTCTACGTTGGTCAACCCCTAAATCTGAGTTTATTTGCAAGGGTTTGTTTAAAATACTGCCAATGGAAAGTGCCGGATTTAACGAATTAACGCTATGTTGCAAAATCATGCGAACGGCGCGAGTCCGGAATTTTGAATTTTGTCCTATGTCGTCATCATCTAATATGACTATTTCACCTTTTTCAGGCTTAATAGCGCCAACCAATGCTTTGGCAATGAGTGATTTCCCTGAACCATTATTCCCTACAATAGCAATGGTTTCACCGGCGTTTAAATGAAAACTGATAGGCCCTAAATGAAATTTTTGCTCAGGACTAAAAAAACCACGCCGACTGACGTAAGTATATTCGATTGATTTTACGTCAAGTATTGGCTTCACAAATGCACCTCACGATCAGCCTTTTTCACATTAGGCAAATGTAATGGAAAATGACAGCTGTAATAGTGTTCTTGAATATTTCGTGGAACAGGGGCAATAACACAATCTTTCTTAGCATTTGGGCAGCGCGGGCCTAATCGACAGCCAGTTGGCAAATGTTGAAGGGTTGGAATTGTGCCTTCAAGAGCCACCAATGGTGATTTTGGCGCTAACGACACCTGAAAGCTAGGCGCGCTGTCTAACAAAGCTTTGGTGTAAGGGTGAAGAGGGCGCTTTAATAAGGATTTTACTTTTCCTGACTCTACGGTTTGACCACAATAAAGAACTGTCATCGTATGGGACATACTTGTGATAGCTAACAGATCATGACTCACAAATAAAATAGCTAATTTCTTGGTTTTGTTTAATTTGGTCAATAAACGCAATATTTGCGTTTTGGTGGTACTTTCCATTCCGCGAGTAGAATCATCTGCGATCAAAATTTTCGGTTCAGAAGCCAAGGCCATAGCAATCATAATTTTTTGGCTAACGTCGGTCGGTATTTCGTGTGGATAGCTATCTAAATATCGCTGATGATTTTTAATACCGACTTTATGCAATAAAGAAATAGCAAGCTGCTCTCTTTGTTTACTGCGTTGCCAAAACCATTTTTTATCGATTAGTTCTGGAGGAATACTTTCTTTGATTTGCTCTTTAATATTCACCGAAGGATCAAGAGCTGAGGTCGGCTCTTGAAAAACCACGGCGATTTCTCTTCGCATGACTTCTCTTCGTTTACTTCGAGACATGCCCAGTAAACTTTGCCCTTTATAATTGATTCGGTCAGCTTTAATTGACCAGTTGCTGGGCAAGGCACCGATTATGCTACGTACAATCAAGGATTTTCCTGAACCTGACTCGCCTACCAGTGCTCTAATTTCACCTTCATCCAATGTAAGACTTACTTTATCCAAGGCCTTGATAGATTCGTTGCCCGTATCAATGTATAAACTCAGATTTTTTATATCTAATAATGCCATTAGTGAGATAACCTGTTTCTTAAGGCAGAACGTAGGCCTTCACCCACAATATTAACGCTTAACACCATAAGTAAAATGAAAAAACCAGGAAGCGCCACTAACCAAGTAGCTACATAGGCAACATCTAAGCTTTGCGACAGCATTTGACCAAGTTCGATAAAATTACTCTGCGCACCTAAATTGAGAAAGCCAAGTGCTGATATGTCTATAATTGCAATAGACAGGGCTAATGACGCTTGGACAACAATAAGCTCAACCATACCTGGTAGTATTGAGTGAGTGAATATTTGTAATGGCCGAGCACCGTCTAGCTTGTCGAGCAAAACATATTCTTTTTGCAGTTCACTTTTGACAAAGGTACGAGTCTGGTGCACAAATTGAGGAATAAGCGCAAGCGTGATGGCTAACATGCTATTGACTAAACCAGTGCCAAGAATTGCCACAATAATTATGGCAATGAGTAAAGTGGGAATCGACATTATGCTATCAAATAGATGATTCACAACGCTCGATTTGACACCGCTTAATAGTCCAGCAATCGCGCCCAAACTCACCCCTACAACAACCGCGACTATGACCACTAACAAACTGCTACCAAAGGTTATTTGACTTGCGTACAGCAATCTGGATAACACATCTCTGCCTAAACCATCGGTCCCTAAAATATGTACCACAGTACCGTTAGGTTCCCATGCAGGGGGCAATAATATGGCATTGGTATTTTGTAAATCTGGGTCGAAAGGCGCTAAAAGTGGACCAATTAACGCAATAGTAAAGAAACTTAGCAGCAGTATAAAACCTATCAAAGCAATGTGGGATCGTCTAAATTCAATCCACACATGCATAAGTGGAGAAGGGTAGTATTCTTCTTGGTAGTGACTAAAACGTTGCATGCTCTACCTTCTCTCTCGTTGGGTCTATGGCTCGAGTTAAAAACTCTGTTGAAATAGTAAGTATCATTACCACAATAGAAACGGCTAACATACCTATTCTAATGGCAGGATAATCGTGTTGGTAAATTGCTTCAATTAACCATTTACCAATGCCCGGCCAAGAAAAAATTGTTTCCACAATCATTACATTAGTGATTAAGGTGGATACTTGCAACGCCAAAATGGGCAAAATAGGAATTAGCGCGTTTTTAAATCCGTGTTTTAAAAATATTTGCCAAGGACTGAAGCCTCGGCTTTTGGCCGCAATAATATACGATTTTTCCATCACATCCATTATGCTGCGCCGAACAAAACGGGCAAACAAAGCTGTCGTCACTACAGATACTGCTAGTGTTGGCAATATAAGGTGGCGAAAGGCATCTTTGTATGCAGCAGATTTGTCTTCGATATCTGACAAAGCAATGTCAATTAACACAAACCCAGTGACTGAAGGAAGATCATACAGTAAATCTAATCTTCCTGAGGTTGGAAGCCAATTTAATTGAAGGCAAAAAACCGTTATGAATATTAGCGCAATCCAAAATACGGGAAAACTATAGCCTACGATAGAAAAAGTTACTATGGGAAAATCAAACCCTTTATGATGGCGCAGCCCACCAATAAAACCGAGTGGAATTCCCACTAAAATAGAAAACAAAAGAGCATACACAACCAGTTCAATTGTCGCCGGGAAAAATAGAGCTACTTCAGTTTTTAAGCTTTGTTGAGTGGCAGTACTCACACCCCAATTTCCAGAGAACAAGTTCTCTATATAAAACACAAACTGGTGAAAAATAGATTTGTCTAACTTAAAGGCTATTTCCAGCGCTTCTCGTTGTTGCTGAGTTTCTGGGGTAATACCGGTGATATTAGTAAGTAAGTCACCAGGAAATAAATAAGGAAGAAAAAACGAAAATACCAGCAACACAAATACTGTCAGCACGATTAAATTGATATAACGGATACTCAATTTAATCATTACGCACCTCTGCTTCCTGTATCGCTTGGATGCGTTTTACTCGTTCAAAACTAATACCACCAAAAGGGTTTATTTCCATTCCAGTAATATCTGCTCTTGTCGCTTGATATTGATAAGCGTGGGCAATAGGCATTAAAGGGAACTGTTCAAAGATTAATAAGTTTGCTTTGTGGTAAATAGCTCTACGTTTTTCTATGTCATCCGTCAATAAGGCTTGTTCAATTAACGCGTCGTAATCCTTATTACACCAAAGTGCTCTGTTTGTGCCTGAAGGTATGGCATCGCAGGTAAGTAAAGGGCGGTAAAAGTTGTCTGGATCGCCATTGTCAGCTTTCCAACCTATAAGTACGGAATCGTGAAAACCATTGGTTAAATTCTGGCGAAATAAATTCCAATCTTGGCTAACAATGTTTACTTCAATGCCGACATCTTCCAAATATCGTTTAATTAATTGTGCCATTTTCAACGCGTTAGGGTTGTATGCTCGTTGAACCGGCATGGCCCAAATATCCATGGTAAAGTTTGCTGGTAACCCAACTTCAGTAAGGATTTCTCGGGCTCTAACTGGGTTGTAGCCTAATTCGCGAGCGCCAGATTCGTATGCCCAAGAGGTTGAGGGTACTATACTCTTAGCTCTAGTCGCTTGGCCTAAATAAACAGCATCTATTAGTGAGGTTTTATCAACCGCCAAGGCTAATGCTTTTCTCACTTCTGGGTTGTCAAACGGAGGTTTACTTGTATTAAATGCCCAATAACCTATGTTTAATCCAGGCTCTTCGTACAGGCTTAAATCTTCTCTTTCTTCGATCACAACCAAATCGTTTTGCGACGGAAAAGCAACTGCATCACATTCACCGGTGATAAGTTTAGCCATGCGTAAAGAACTACGTTGAGTGATATCGAAAATCAGCTGGTCTATCCCTTGAGACGGTCGAAAATAAGATTCGTGGCGCTGGTATCGGATAAACTGATTTTGCCGAAACTGAACAAATTTAAAAGGGCCGGTACCTACAGGGTATCGATCAAGCCTACTTGGACTGCCTTCTGCCAACAACTTCATGGCATATTCGGCGGAAAGCATCACTGAGAAGTCAGTAGCTAAATTGGCTAAAAACGAGCTGTCTGGACTATCTAAGGTTATTTCTACTCTATAACCATTAATGCGTCTTACTTCTTTAATGGTATCGGCCAAGCCTAAGCTATCAAAATAAGGGTAACTTCCACCATTTACATGGTGATAAGGATGAGATTCATTTTTCCATCGTTCAATACTGAAAATAACATCATCAGCATTAAAAGAACGTGATGGGGTAAAATAGGCAGTAGTATGAAACTCTACGCCTCTTCTGAGTTGAAAGGTGTAAGTTAAACCATCATCACTGACTAACCAACTACTTGCCAAGCCAGGTTCAATACGACCATTTTCCGGATTGAATTCTAATAAACGATCGTAAATTTGATGAGCTGTTGCGTCAGCAGTGGTACTTGAAGTATCTAATTGAGGGTTAAAGGTTGATGGATTACTTTCCGAACAATAAACCACAGCATTTTTTATATGTTGAATATCACGCTTTTCACAGGCCGCTAGACAACCGCAAAGTAGTAACGCGATGAGAATTCTACTCAAGTTTGCCAGATAAGATTTCATGCTAAATGCTATTGTTATCAAGTAAGTTATATTTTTTTAAATAGCCTCTAAGTTGATGATACGTCAAAGATAACTTTTCTGCAGTTTTTTTCTGATTGAATTGAGATTCAGACAAGGCTTTTTTTATCATATCAATTTCATAGTCTTGCGCTGCTTGTTTTAAATCGATAGGCCATTCTATTAAATTACTAATAACAGATAGCTTGTCATTATCTTCCTGAGTACTTTCAGTCTTTTCTGCTGCAGGTTTTGCAACTCTAGTTTCTTGCGTTTCAGCCTTATTGTCCGACGTGGCTTGAGGTGCGGCTGCCTTAATGCGTTGCTGAGGTCTAAATTTAGATTCAAAAGGGTCTAACACTATATCATGCACAGGTAGGTGGGGTGAGTTTCGATATACCGCACGCTCAACTACGTTTTTTAATTCTCGGATATTACCAGGCCAATGGTAATCCATGAGTGTTTGAGTGGCTTTTTTGCTAAATCCGCTAAAAAATTCGAGTTCTAATTCTCGCGCCATATTAATTGCGAAATGTTCTGCCAGCGTCATTATATCCTCACGACGCTCTCGAAGAGGTGGAACTGTAACTACATCAAATGCTAAACGGTCCAGCAAATCCGCTCTAAATTCACCGGCTTCAGCCAAACTCGGCAAATCTTCGTTAGTTGCTGCAATTAACCTAACATCTACTTTAATTGTACGGGTGCCGCCAACGCGTTCAAATTCACCATATTCAATGACGCGAAGTAACTTTTCTTGAATTAAAGCTGAGGTGTTTGCTAGTTCATCTAAAAAAAGTGTACCTTCATGGGCATATTCAAAGCGACCTTCTTTGCGCTTACCAGCGCCAGTAAACGCACCTGCTTCATAGCCAAATAGTTCACTTTCCAATAAGTTATCATTTAAGGCTGCGCAATTGAGTTTAACGTAATTTTGCTCCCATCGAGTTGATAAGTAATGCAGTCGAGCAGCAATAAGCTCTTTACCAGTTCCACGTTCGCCGATAACTAGAACGGGCTTATTAAGAGGGGCAAGTTGAGAAATTTGTTCAAGTATTTCTAGAAAGCTGTTAGCTTCACCAATAAGGTTGTCACTTTTTGAAAACCTACTCACTGAGGATTTCCTTAACAGTTGGTCAAATTCACTAAAATCTAGTCTACTTCAAAATAAAATCCTAAGCCAGTTATATTTCGATTGGCAAAATAAGTATTAAAAACAACTAGATAGTATTTAATTAAAAACTGGCAAGCTACTTGTATAGTGTTAGTAAGTCATTAACCCCGACGATGGGATTTATAAATAACTGAGGTAACAATTATGGGAATCTTTTCACGTTTTACCGATATCATCAATTCGAATATCAACGCGATTTTAGATAAGGCCGAAGATCCAGAAAAAATGGTGCGTCTAATCATTCAAGAAATGGAAGATACTTTGGTCGAGGTGCGCAGTGCTTCAGCTAAAACAATAGCGAGCAAAAAAGATGTTTCGCATCAGATTAACAAATATGTGCAGGAAGCTGCAGATTGGGAAGGTAAAGCAGAGTTGGCGATCAGTAAGGATCGTGAAGATTTAGCTAGAGCTGCTTTGCAAGAGAAACAAAAAGCCAATGATGCTGCTGATGCTTTGAAAGAAGAATTAGCACTTATTGAAGACGAATTAAGTAAACTACAAAACGAAACGGCACAGCTTCAAGAAAAATTGGCCGATGCCAAAAGCCGTCAGAAGACCATTATTATGCGTCAGAAGACAGTGAGCTCAAGACTCCAAGTAAAAAAGCGCTTGGACTCTTCAGCCGTCGATGCAGCTATGGGACGCTTTGAGCAGTTTGAACGCAAAATCGATGACTTAGAGTCACAAGTCGAAGCTTATGACTTAGGTAAGAAGTCACTTAAGGACGAATTTGCAGACTTAGAATCAGATGGTAAAATTGATGATGAGTTGGCTGCTTTGAAAAAGAAAATGCAGGGTAAGAGTGGGTCAGCTTCAGTTTCTGAAGTTAAGCCAAAAAGTAAAAAGGCTTAGTTGATTGAGACTCAGCGAGCTTTTAAAGAAAAAGCTCGCTCCTTGTAATAAATTGATTGGAGACAGCAAATGGACGAACTGATTGTAATTTTTATGGGTGTTCCCTTTATCATATTCATGGTTTTTGTTGCGCCCCTTTGGTTGTTTTTTCACTATCGTAGCAAGAAAGTGGTTTCGCAGGGATTGTCAGAGCGAGAGCGCCACGTGTTACAAGAGCTAGTTGAACGTGAACAACATATGAGCGATAGAATTAAAACCCTTGAAGCCATATTAGATTCAGAGTCACCAAGTTGGAGGGAGCGAGCATGAATTACCGTAAAAACCTGTTTAGAAATCCCAAACAAGGTAAAATCTCAGGTGTTTGTGCAGGGATAGCTGAATACTTCAACATAGAAACTTGGCTAGTTCGTATATTAACCGTAACAGCGTTTTTACTTACGACAGGTCCCTTTATTTTTGTTGGTTACGTGTTGTTGTGGGCAATTTTAGACAAAAAGCCTGAAGATTATGAATATAATCAATACAACGAAGAAAATGCCAGTAACCCTAAAAGTCCTTCTGATGCGAAATACAAGGGGTACGTAAACCCAAATAGTGACAAAGTTTCAGTTAAAGATACAGTATGGCGAGCAGGCCAAGCGCCAAGAGAAGCATTTAAGCAGGTGCAACAGAAGTTCATAAGAGCCGAAAACAGGTTACGTAAAATAGAAAGTTATGTTACCTCCAATGAATTTCAATTAAACCGCGAAATCAAAAAGCTTTAGCAAAACATTTATCTCAATTTCGAATGACAAATCTCCCCAGCACTGCGTTAGGTGCTGGGGATTTTATTATCCTAAATGTAATTAAATATTTACAAAATCAACTGGTAATATAAGTTTAATGAGAAGTGAAATGCTTAGATTTTTATTCACTTTTTATTAACATTTGCCAGTGTTTTATTAATTACAAACAACTATGTCAAAAACAACAAAATACCTGTCACGTCAACCTGATAGCAAAGGCTATATCCAGTGGACAGAAGAAGAAAATGAACGATGGAATCGATTATATAACAAACAAAGTGCCTTGTTAGATGGACGTGCCTGCCAGCAATATTTAGATGGACTTAAGATGCTTCAGTTGTCTAGTGAGGAGATTCCACAACTATACAATGTCGACGAGGTATTACAACAAACCACAGGGTGGAAAACTGCG
The DNA here is from genome assembly GCF_050306235.1 of Glaciecola sp. 1036. Lineage (NCBI taxonomy): Bacteria > Pseudomonadati > Pseudomonadota > Gammaproteobacteria > Alteromonadales > Alteromonadaceae > Glaciecola > Glaciecola sp. 1036. The sequence continues at coordinate 18,554 of NZ_JBLWFH010000023.1, forward strand.
CCTGTGCCAGCCCTTATCAATTTTACTGAATTTTTCACTTTACTTGCCAATAAGCAATTCCCAGTGGCCACTTTTATTCGCAGTGAAGATGAATTTGATTATTTAAAGGAACCTGATATTTTTCATGAAATATTTGGCCATTGTCCGTTACTCACCAATCACGCTTTTGCTCACTTTACTCAGACCTACGGAAAGTTAGGGTTAGCTGCGAATAAAGAAGATCGAGCTTATCTTGCTAGATTGTATTGGTTCACAGTTGAATTTGGTCTTGTGAATTCATCAGAAGGTTTACGAATATACGGCGGTGGGATTTTGTCATCTCCAGGTGAAACCTTGTATGCCCTAGAAAGTGACGAACCAGAACGAAAGCCTTTAGAGCCGCTAGATGTGTTAAGAACGCCCTATCGTATCGATATAATGCAACCCATATATTATGTGCTAGCTGATTTCGAACATCTGTATGAATTAGCGGAAATGAATGTAATGTCTCTTGTAGAAAAAGCTAAATCCTTGGGATTGTACGAGCCAAAATTTCCCTTTAATTTCAAAAATGCCAGTTAGGCAGAGTCCATGTGTATGTTGATCTAATGTATTTGAAGCGCGTATTTATTTGGCTATTGCGAGAAATTTTGGTGTGTATTTTTAACATTAGGACTCTGATGAAATGCGTTTAGAAATATCATGTGAAGATAGAGTTGGTATAACTCAAGATGTGCTAAATATTCTGACTGATTACCACATTGATTTACGCGGCATTGAAATTGATGCGTTGGGGAAAATTTTCTTGGATTTTCCAACTATCGAATTTACAGATTTTCAAACATTAATGTCCAAACTTAGGCGAGTTGATGGAATTACTGATGTAAAAACGACTGCCTTTATGCCCATACAAAGGGAAAGAAATCAACTAAGAGCAATTCTACAATCTCTGCCTGATCCAGTCTTCGCTGTCGATACGAATGGCAAGATTATTTTATTCAATGATGCTGCCAAACGATCGCTTGAGATGACATCCGAAGCTATTTTAGCCATGAACATTAGTGAATTCCTTGAGGGCATCAATATTCCTAGGTGGTTAGAAGGTAATGAGGCCAGTGCACAAACGCAGAAAGTAGGCTTTTTAGAACAAGACTATATTTGTGATTTACTACCGATTGATGTTTCTGAAGAAAATGAACAAGCGGTTTATGCTGGGGCAGTTGTAATGCTTAAATCTCAAATTCGCCTTGGTCTCCAATACACGTTATTAAATACTTCTTCGGGGGATAGTTTCACCAACATTGTCGCAAAATCCACTGCCATGCGTAAGGTATTAAGAGAAGCTAAACGAATGTCGGAACTTGACGGCAACATCCTCATAACAGGCGAAACTGGAACAGGTAAAGAGCAATTAGCAAAAGCCTGTCACGACAATAGTAAACGCGCCATCGGTGAGTTTGTATCATTGAACTGTGCGTCCTTACCTGATGATGTTGCAGAGACAGAATTATTTGGCTATGCGCCAGGTGCTTTTGGTCAGCAAGAGGGTAAACAAGGTTTATTTGAACAGGCTGCTGGTGGAACCTTATTGTTTGATGAAGTCAGTGAAATGTCAGCTAATTTGCAAGCTAAATTGTTGAGAGTTCTCGAATATGGCACCTATCATCAGGTAGGGGATAGTCGAGTCAAGGTTATTGACTGCCGCATCATATGTACTAGTTGTAAAGATTTATCTGATCAAGTAGATAAAGGTGAATTCAGACAAGATTTATATTACAGATTAAATGTGTTGTCATTGGTTGTTCCTCCTCTTAGAGAACGAAAACAAGATATTGTGCCTTTGGCCAATAAGTTACTTCTTCAACATAGCAAAACCCTTGGTATTCAGCCACCGAACTGCAGTAAAGCTTGTATAGATTATTTACAGGGATATCCGTGGCCGGGAAACATCAGACAACTTAAAAATGCGTTGTATAGAGCAATTTCATTATCTGAAGGAAAAGAGATTACAAAAGAGGCAATTCAATTACCTGTGTGCAATACAAGAGTAACTTACATTGATGAAAATTTTAATGGAAGCCTAGAGCAAGAAGTTAAAAAATTTGAAAAAGATATGTTAAAAAGGCTATATCCGTCCTATCCTAGTACTCGACAGTTGGCCAAAAAATTGGGCTTAAGTCATACCGCCATTGCGAACAAGTTGCGCGAATACGGTATCAATAAAAGTACAGTTAAGCATTAGTAGGAATTTTACATGAGCATACAGCTATATGGGTATTGGCGTTCTTCTGCCAGTTACCGTGTGCGAATCGCATTAAATTTGAAAAAAATTGACTATAGCTATATCCCTGTGCACTTAGTAGAAAATGGTGGGATGCAAAATTCTGAAGATTATTTGAGATTGAATCCATCTCGCTTAGTGCCCACTTTTGTTGATGATGATATGGATATTACATTGAACCAGTCGCTTGCTATTATTGAGTATTTAGACGAAAAATATCCAACAACTGAACCCTTGTTGCCTCAATATCCTCAAGATAGAGCTCGCGTTAGAATGTTATCTCAAGATCTCGCCTGTGATATCCAACCGCTAGCCAATTTACGGGTGTTAAATAAACTTAAACAAGACTTCAATGCTGACAACGATCAAGTACAAAGTTGGGGAAAGTATTGGATTGAAAAAGGCTTTACTGGCTTGTCTAAAAAATTGGAAACCAGAGCGGGTAAATTTGCCTATGGTTTTGCTGTGACTATGGTAGACGTTTGTATCGTGCCTCAAGTATATAACGCAATCAGGTTTGGCGTTGATTTAGGGCAATTTCCAATCATTAATAAAGTCTACAACAACTGTATGGCATTGGATGCGTTTCAAAAGGCTGCGCCAGATAATCAACCCGACGCAGTAAAGGTGTGAGACGCTTAAGTGTCACAGAGTTTAAAGAGGCAACTCTGTGGTATTTTTTACTTGCTTAAGGGCAAAAGTAGAGCTCAAGTGATCAACCAAAGGCAAGTTGGTTAATTTTGATTTTAATAAGTGCTCGTATTCCTCAATACTTTTAACAATAACTTTCAGTAAATAGTCTTTATCACCGCTAGTAGTGTGACATTCAATTATTTCATCAATATCTTGCACTGCCGCTTCGAATTTGGTCAGGGAATCGCCATCATGATTTTTTAATGTAACATAGATGAACACTGACACACCTAAGTTCAACTTTTTAGCATCAAGGAGCGTCACTTTTTGGCGAATCACTCCTTTGGCTTCCATGCGTTTGACGCGTCTCCAACATGGCGTATGAGAAAGTCCGACGTATTGACTTAATTCAGCCATTGAAACAGTAGCATCTCGTTGCATAACACGAAGAATTTCGCGATCAAATTTATCCAACTTCATTTTCGTTTTTACCTTGAGTAGTCTAGATTTAAAAACACTACTTTAAAAAGAACAATTTAATTTATGCCATATTATAGGATGTTTATCCTAGTTTTGCGACAGTTATTCGCATAAGTCTTTTAGACAATATTTTAGTGTAAGTATTTACGCAACAAACATCCTCAGCAGTCTGCATTACTATTATGCAAACAATAATCATAAGGTATTTAAAATGGCGGTTTTTGAGCATCCAGATTTTGATAAGCACGAACAAGTGGCGTTTTTCAGTGATAAAAAAACTGGATTAAAGGCGATAATTGCTGTTCATAATACTAACCTAGGGCCCAGCCTGGGCGGTTGCAGAATGTGGCCTTACGAAAACACGGCTGCAGCATTAAAAGATGTTCTTAGATTATCTAAAGGAATGACCTACAAAGCGGCGATGGCGGGATTACCCCAAGGTGGGGGCAAAGCGGTAATCATTGGCGATCCGCGTCAACATAAAACGCCTGATTTGATGCGCGCAATGGGAGATTGTGTTAACAAGTTAAATGGTAGTTACATCATCGCTGAAGATTCTGGGATATCGGTATCCGATATTAATGCCATGGGGGAGAGGACGCCAAATGTGGCGGGTAATTTCGCACGTTTTTCATTAGCGCATGAAACATCAGACGGGAACCCTGCTCCAGCTACCGCTTATGGCGTATTTTGTGGCATTAAAGCTGCTGTTGCGCATAAACTATCAAGTGATTTGAAAGGTAAAACAGTAGCTATTCAAGGTATTGGTCACGTTGGTCTTAGATTAGCTAGACATCTGCACCAAGCAGGAGCGAAACTCATCGTCGCCGACATTTTTGAAGATAATGTACAGCTTGCTCATTCTGAATTCGGTGCCCAGATAGTGGCAGTGGAGCAGATTCACCAGCAAGAATGTGATGTGTTCGCGCCTTGCGCTTTAGGTGGCGCAATAAATGAGTTCAGCATAGATCAAATTAAGGCTCCGATAGTGGCAGGGGCCGCTAATAATCAATTGGCGGATAAATCACTAGATTTAGCGCTAGTGACCAAAAACATCACTTATGTACCTGACTACGTCATCAATGCGGGTGGCATCATAGATATTTATTATCAAAGAGATGAGCAGGGGACGGCCGAGATCACTAAACAAAAACTCGAAGCAATTGGTGACACTGTTCAAGAGATTTTAGTAAGAGCGAACAAAGAACAGCGTGGTACAGAAGATGTTGCTAACGAATTAGCTGAACAAAGATTCATCAACTAACATCAATTACCCAACTAGCGCTTGCATGCGAAAGGCTTAACCGTCATAATTCGTCGCGTTAGTTTTCTATGGTGAACTCTGGTTCTCTCGCAATGATAGCGTGGGAACCCGGTCAGGCCCGGAAGGGAGCAGCCGTACCACGGGACTTATGTGCCGAGATGTAGCTGGAGTTCGCCACCATTATTTTGTTGCCTCTTTAGGCCTTTTCTCACCGGCACCATTCAAATAATTCACTGCTTTCTTAACGGCATTCTCGACATTCATTGCCATTTGAAGTCTTTCTGAATTAGGTAAATAAAATGCCATATCTACTTCATATCGAATGTAGCGAGGAGGGAGTTGATTTAATGCTAAGCATACTATGTCGGCAATGTAATCAGCAGAATGCGTATCTGCAATACCTAACTCGTCAATCTTCTCAGAAACTAAATGTTCATAATAGTTATGGATGTCGTTATCAATCTTCATAATTATAACCGTAGATAATTAAATTCTTATTTACAATATATCTGCAAAACTGCGCAAAAATTTAATGGTGTTATCGATATAAGATTTGAAATCTGTTGAAAATTGTACACAAGCACTGGATTTTAAAGCTTACAATAAAAGTATACTAAAGTTTAAATTTAAATCTTGTGTATAAACCCATCAAAGCTTTTCAGCTTATTTATTTGTTTATTTTAGTTTTTTTATTAGCGCAATCTCCATGCTGGCGAAAAATTAATCGTATATGTTGGGCGCCTTATTACCATAGACAATTAATGCCTTACTAAAAAGTATTACCGACCTTGACATTTATGTAACATCCTGTGACTATTTAGGGGATTGCCTCTGTATAAAGAAGCAAAAACTTAATAATGATAAACAAGTCGGACCGGCGTTAAACCCGTTCGACAATTAACTTATGGTTGGGAATATGTCCAAAATGAGCAAGAGAACTCAAATTGCGGCGGTAGTGGTAGGCGCACTAGCAATTGCGACTACTTCAAACGCACTTGCAAACCCGCTTGAAGATGTTCAAAACGAAGAACGCAAAATCTTAGAAGATGCTGTTAAATCACAAAGAAAGATAGACGGATTATTAGACCAGTCGCAAGAACTACTTGTCGAATACAGAACGGTTGTCGATCAAACAGAAAATTTAAAAATTTATAACGATTACTTGGCTGGTCTAGTGGCTGACCAACAGCGCGTAATCGATTCTTTGCAGTCTCAGATTGATTCTATCGAAGAAACGAAACAAAACATCGTGCCTTTGATGACAAGAATGATCGACACTCTTGAAAGCTTCATCAAGCTAGACGTTCCAATCCACGAAGAAGAACGTTTGAATAGAGTTGAGCGCTTACGTGACACTATGACACGTTCTGACGTAACTGTTTCAGAACAATTTAGACAAGTTCTTGAAGCTTACTCTGTAGAAAATCAATATGGTCGCACGATCAGCAGCTACGAAGGTGAAATTGACTTCGGTGGCGAGAAAGTTTCTGTTGATTTCTTCAACCTTGGTAGAACTGCTCTTTTAGCACTTAAATTAGACCAATCTTCTGCTTATGCGTGGAATAATGAATCGCGTGTATGGGAAGAGTTAGGTGATGAGTACCTTGACTCTGCTATTCAGGCTGTTCGTATGGCGCAGGGCTTAGTACCTGAAGACCTAATCAAATTACCAATCAGTGCTGCGGAGTAATCGTCAATGAAAAAAATGATAAAAACTATTTTGACCACTGCATCTGTTGCTTTGGTAATGGGGTCTGCGGTAGCTCAAGAGCCTGCAAGCCTTGAAGAACTGTTGCAAAAGGTGCAACAAGATCGTATTTCAGAACGTAAAATCAACGAAGCAAGAGAACGTGAATTCTTAAGCGATCGTGCTGATAAGCAGGCGTTGTTGAGACAGGCGCAACAAGCCTTTACTGCTGAAGAAAATAGAGGCGAGAGACTAGCTGCTCAATTCGCAACCAATGAACAAGCTATCATTGATAAAGAAAATGAGTTAGAGCAAGCTTCTGGTACTTTAGGTGAGATGTTCGGTGTTGTTAGACAAGCGTCTGCAGATGCATATGGTAACATTTCTACTTCAATCGTAAGTGCAGAGTATCCTGGACGTGACGAGTTCCTTGCTGAAATGTCAAATGAATCAAAAGGTCTTCCTAATATCAAAGAATTAGAAGAACTTTGGTTTGCACTTCAAAAAGAAATGACAGAGTCAGGTAAAGTGTCTCGTTTCCAAGCTGAAGTTGTTGACCTAGATGGTGGTACTTCAACACAAAACGTAGTGCGTATCGGTACGTTCAACTTAATCGGCGAAGAAGGTTACTTAATCTATAATGACGAGTCAGATAAAATTCAACCTTTAGGTCGTCAACCAGAAAGCTATCAAGTAGCATCTACACAAGATCTACGTGACGCACAGAGCGGTTTCACGCCAACTTACGTAGACCCTTCTCGTGGCGCGATTCTTAACCTATTTAAGCAAAAAGCAACCTTGATGGAACGTTATCACGCGGGTGGTATCGTTGGTTACATCATTACTGTTATGTTGATAATCGGTTTGTTAATTGGTGTATTTAAACTTATCCAGTTAAGTGCTATGGCTGCTAAGATGAAGTCTCAGTTGAATAATATCGACAATCCATCTTCTAAAAATGCGCTTGGCCGTATCTTAACGGTATACCAAGAAAACAAAACTGCAGATACAGAGAGCTTAGAACTTAAACTTGACGAAGCTATCCTTAAAGAACTTCCAACGGTAGAAGCTGGAATCAATATCATTAAGATTTTCTCAGCAATTGCTCCGTTACTAGGTCTACTAGGTACAGTACTAGGTATGATTGCAACCTTCCAACAAATTACTTTGTTCGGTACAGGTGACCCTCGTATCATGGCAGGTTCAATCTCAATGGCACTTGTAACTACAGCTCAGGGTATCATAGCTGCACTACCACTAATTTTGGTACACAGCATTGTAGCTGCGCGTAGTAAGTCTATTGTTCATATTCTAGATGAACAAACTGCTGGTATTATTGCAGAGCACGCAGAATCGGAGAAAGCATAATATGATGACCCTAATTGGATTATGGGAATCTGTTAGGGAATTCATCGCTACTGGTGGCGACGTATTGTATTTCGTCGCCTTGGCGCTCTTTTTCATGTGGGCATTAATGATTGAGCGCTATTGGTATTTGACTTCTGTTTTTCCAACTGAGAAAAAACAAATTATCAGTGATTGGGAAAATAGAAACGATACTACCTCATGGTATGCAAAACGAATTCGCGATGCTTGGATTTCCAGAGCCTCTGATAAAATACAGGCTAGATTATTAATTATTAGAACTTTGGTTGCTATGTGTCCTCTAATAGGATTGTTAGGTACGGTAACAGGCATGATCAACGTGTTTGAGACAATGTCTACACAAGGTACTGGTAACCCTAGATTGATGGCGGCAGGTATATCAATGGCTACTATTCCTACTATGGCAGGGATGGTTGCAGCATTATCAGGCATTTTCTTCAGTTCAAGAATTGAAGCTAAAGCTAAAATGCTGAAAGAGTCATTGATTGATAGCTTGCCACATCATCAGTAGAGGTAGTTATGGCTAGAAAAGTTAGAGAACCCGAAGAGGAAGCGCAGATTGATATGACGCCTATGCTTGACATAGTGTTTATCATGCTGATCTTCTTTATTGTAACTACTGTATTTGTAAAGCAAGCTGGTCAAGAAGTTTTAAAACCAGAAGGCGAAACTGCAGTTCAGTACAAAAAGGCGAACATTTTTATTGCGATTACTGAAGATGGTGATGTTTGGATGGACAGACGTCAAATCTCAGCAGAAGCAGTTCGTGCTAATTTAGAAAAACTGTTACTTGAGCAACCAACTGAGGTTGTATTTATACAAGCAGACGAAAAAGCCAAACATGGCCTTGTAATCGAGGTGATGGATCAGGTGAAAGCTGCTGGTATTGATCGAGTAGCCGTGGCAGTGAGGGAGTAATAATGTTAAGACTAATCATTTCCATTATTCTTGGTGCTGCTGTTGCTTTTGCATTGTTTGTTGTAATGGCAAAACTAGTTGAAAATACTGGTGAGCCGGCAAAAGCGGTAGAGCCACCTCCGGTAATTGATATCGTGATGCAAGAGCCTGACGATACGACTCAAACGCGTGTGCGTCAGCCGCCACCTCCACCACCTCCGCCAGCTGAGCCACCTAAGGTTGAATTGGTAGAACCAGAAGCAGCAGAGCCTGACGCTTCTGGGTTCAGTCTATCAATTCCAGGTGTGGATACAGGTGGAGTAGGTGTTAATATTTCTGGATTTGGTGGTCAAATTAAAGATGGTGATGCTACACCAATCTTTAGACAAGACCCTAAATATCCACCAGAAGCCGCCCGTGATGGTAAAGAAGGTTGGGTTTTACTTTCTTTCACTATTAACGAGATTGGCGGTGTTGAAGATGTTGAAGTTATCGACGCTGAACCAAAACGTATATTTGACCGTGAAGCCAAACGCGCACTGCGCAAGTGGCGTTACAATCCAAAATATGTCGATGGTGTAGCAGTTAGACAACCTGGTCTTCAAGTGCAACTAGACTTTACTTTAGGTGACAATTAATTATGAAATCATTTAAAAAAGTATTTATTGCATGTTCTGTATTATCTGTTTCAAGTTTTTCTGCAGTGGTTTCTGCACAAGAGCCTGCAATTGCTTGTCCTGGATATCAAGCGCCTAAAACTGTTTTACTTGGTGAAAGAGTTGGCAAAAAGCTCACAAATGCTTTTGACGCTTATAACGAAGATAGAATAGAAGAAGCGATTCAAATCCTAAGAGATGCAGACCCAAAAGAAGATTTTGATAAAGCTTCAGTTGACCGTTTCCTAGGGCAGCTTTTGTTATCCATGGATGACAAAGAGAAAGATGCCTATGATCTTTTCGTTGGTGCTACAAAAAATAAAGTGCTTAACGACAAAGACCATGCAGAATTGTTAGAGCTTAACGGTCATTTAGCGTTAGCACTAGAGCAATACGCAGATGCTATTGACTGGTATAACAAATGGATGGACTTCACTTGTAAGGAAAGTGAAAAGGTTTGGGTGCGTATCGCTCAAGCTTACAACGAACTTAAGCAATATAGTAAGGTAGTTTCACCTGCTGATAAGGCCATTGCTTTACAAGAAGAACCCAATAAAAATCCATACATTCTAAAACTTAATGCGTTTATTGAGACCAAAGAGTTTTTAAAAGCCGTTAAGGTTGCGGAAACACTTGTACAATTATTCCCTACAGACCGTTTATGGTGGTCACAATTGGGCATGATGTACATGATGGTTGAAGACTATCCTAAAGCTTTAGAAACTTTCTCAGCGGCTCATCGCGCTGGATATTTAACGAAAAAGAACGAATTTAAAGCTCTTTATCAGTTATATGCTCAGTTAGACGCGCCAATGCAAGCAGCTAGAATTTTCCAAAAATATTTGGATTCAGGTGTATTTGATCAAACTGCTGACGAATATGCTGCATTAGCAAATGTTTATCACCAAGCTAAAGAATTCAAATTAGCAGCACAATTTTACGGTAAGGCAGCTCAAACTGACCCTGATCCGGATTATTATAAAAAACAAGGTAACTTGTTATTGAGTGCTGAGGACTATCGTGGCGCAGTTAATGCTTTGAAAAAGGCTATAGATGCTGGAGTTGATGATCCTGAAAGGGTACATTTTGCTCTCATGCAAGCTAATTATTATGCGGGTAATTACAGAGAAGCTCATAGCAGCGCTGTTGAGGCTCGTAAAGATAATAGTCTTCGTAGAAACGTTAACGCGTGGATTGCTCTAATTAAAAATAAAGCCAAAAATAGGGGTATATCTATCTAAGCGCTTTGTTAAATTAGCATTTTAAAACCCGCCTAAAATGGCGGGTTTTTTTATTGTTAATCTACAGGTTAAATTATTGAATGAATCAAGAAACGAATTTGTTCTTCTAGCTGAATTCTCACTTCTTTATGTATCCCTTTTGCTTGCCATTGCTTAATAAGTGTTTGGAGCTCTGTACTAGACTGTTTAATAGCAATATTAAAGACGATTGAAATGACTTTGTTTAAGCTTATCTTTTGATTTAAGAAAAGGTGCAGCTTTTTATGGCTGTATTCATATAGGTCTTGAAAGTTCGGGGTTTCTTCGAAGTTCGCTAAGAGAGCATGATGTTTATTATTGAGACTAGAATACTGTTTAAAATAGTCTAGATCTAACAAAAGCTGAGCTAATAGCGCTTGTTTTTGGGGCAAATGTTGTAATGCGCTGGCAGCGATGTAAAAACAGCTAAAGGTGCCACTAGCACTATCAATCTTTTGTCCAACTTTTATTAAAGCAAAATCATTTTTTTGCCAAAAATTGTGTAAACGATCAGTGAACCCAAAATTTGTACAGAGTATTGAATTAGATTGTTCAGTTGTAGCTCTCACATAATCTAATAACTTGCTTCCAATCCCAAGACCTTGTAGTTCTGGTTGAATTGCAATTCTTAACACACGAAAGAATTTCAGGTGACAAATTGAGGGTTCATTTATATGTAAAGCTAAATTTTGGGTAAACAAATGCCCTTTTAATCTGCGATTTCCTAGTGCAATTTGAGTTGCTAGAGCTTGTTCTATTTCCATGCTTTCATCAATCAGAATGCAGACACCTAATATTGAATCTCTCTTGCTATCTAGGCTGGCCATAATATGGTAGCTATCATCATCAAATATCCTCTGAATATCATTTGGACTTGTCTGATAATGAGCGTTAATTAACAGTGAAACTAATTGTTGATATAAGGAAACTGACGCCAATACATCCGCTTTGTTAAGCGAAATGAAAGTAAAATCAGAAGTTTGCACCTTTACATGACTGCGCAAATTAGTATTCACGGGAAACAATAACTGATTAACCCATTGTTCCAAAGGGTCGTCGATGTACCATCTAAAAGGTGTGTTTAATTCATATATTTTTATATTAGTTATGGATGGAATTAGCCGATTAATTAGACCTCGACCTGTCCCTTCATAGCCATGGGAAGTACCAGCAAAAATGATGGTTTTATATAGTTTTAGATACTGACTGATCAACACTGGTGAAATGCTTGCTATTTCATCAATAAATAAAATATCCGTTTTCGGATTGAGTGCAGCCATATCTGCAGCCGCAAAAGAAGCTAATCTACCAATTTCAGGGGCAAGTTCGGCGATAAATTTATCGATTACATGACAGTTTGAGCGACCCATTGAGGTATAGGTAATGGGTATACTTTTTTCTAAAAAAGACGTAATTAGCTCAGCAAGTAAGGTGGATTTTCCTCTGCCTCTTTCTCCTAAAACCGCATGGATCTGCACGTTTTCAAGACTAGAATCTATCTCTTTTATTACACATGTTTGATGTTCGCTAAGCAGCTCTTCTCTTGTCGATGAATCATCATATTGTTGGATATTTAACGATGCTTTGATATCGATTAATTGAGCAGAAAACCAGCTAGTATTTGGTTGCTGTCGTGCGGTATCTAATAGATGACGTAAAAATTGCGAATCTATGGATGCGAGTGCTGGGACTAGTAGAACAAATCTGCCTGGGCTTTTAAGTAAACCTAAAGCAGCAAAAAATTGTGATGCATCAAAATCATTGGTCGCATCAAACAATAGATAATCAAATTCTTGGCCTAAATAGGCATTGATATTTTTGGCTGTGACTGTTTGGAAATTTTCATAGACGGTCTTAGTAACTACAAGCACGTTTTTCTGTTGCAACAAGGGGAGCTGCTTTGAATGAGTGAATACCGTTTGCAACCCTTCAACTACGGCAAAATCACGATGGTCACCTTCATTTAATGGTGCTTGTAACCAAGTCAAGAATGATGTCATTTCATAGTTCATCTAAAGGCTCATGCTCTAATACTTTGCTTGGTGTTGTTATAAAAGGGTATTATCTCAATATTCTACAAGGAATTTAAAAAGTTTATGCGATTTTTATCAAGACGATTAGTAATGCCAAGTGATTTAAACTACGCCAATTCATTATTCGGCGGTAGAGCTTTGGAGTGGATTGACGAAGAAGCTGCTATCTATGCTATAAGTCAACTTGAAACCAACTGTTTAGTCACTAAACACATTGGCGAGATTAGTTTTGAATCACCTGCAGTGGCTGGTGATATAGTTGAGTTTGGGTTGGAAACTAAGCGGGTAGGGAGCTCTTCTATCACAGTAACCTGTCTAGTGCGCAATAAAGCGACAAAATCTACCATCTGTTTAGCTGACGACATTGTATTTGTGGCACTTGACCCTAATACTCGCAAGCCGAAACCTCATGGTAAAACCTTAGAGATCATTCATCAGCAGAATAAACAAGAAATTGAAAATTTATTTAAAAATAAAGACGCTCTAATACTTTAATTGGGATAAACACCCTGTTAAGATTGTGTCCGTTGTCATTATTCAAGTAATTTCAACAAATAAACCAAGGGGTGCAGCCTAAGGCTGCTGAGATTCAAATTGAAAACCCTTATTCACCTGATCCGGTTAGTACCGGCGTAGGAATGGTTAACTAAAATTTCCAACACCTGCCGCAGAACCGGATCTTTTCGAACAGAAAGGATCCAAATGAAACACAGTTTAGTTTTAACAAGTATTTTTACCTTATTCACACCTTCGCTGTTATCCGCACAGGAAGACTCATCAACGTCTGACTTGGAACGCATTACAGTAACTGCAGATCTCATGCATCGAGATTTATCGCAATTGCCTGGTTCAGCGATAGTTCTTGATGAGCTAGCTATTCAAAAACTAGAAGCCCGTCATTTACAAGATCTAATTCCCGCGCTGCCCAATGTAAATTTTAGCGCAGGGGCCACTCGTGGAAAATTTATTCAAATTCGTGGTATTGGCGAACGTAGCCAGTTTTCAGAGCCTACAAACCCATCAGTTGGACTCTTGTTGGACGATATCGATATTTCTGGATTAGGTGCTTTGGCCACTGTATTTGACATACAGCAAGTCGAATTACTTTCGGGGCCGCAATCTGTTGCATCTGGCATAAATAGCTTGGCAGGGATTATAAAGTTGGTGAGTCAGCCCGCTTCACTTTCTTCATCAAGTCGATTTGCTGCAAGTTACGCGGAGTACGGTGAGAAGCAAATTGGGTTTGCTCACGGCATAAGCATAACGGAAGAAGCAAATTTACGCCTCAGTGCCCAACAAACTAGCTCTGACGGCTTTGTGACGAACGATTACCTAAATCGGGATGATACTAATGGTATCGACGAATTAACGGCCAGTGTGTTTTTGAATTATCAACTTGGAGAGCAGGCTAAAATCGATCTCCGCTACTACCGTTTTGACATTGACAATGGGTATGATGCATTTTCTTTAGATAACGATAATCACACCTTGTCAGATGAACCCGGTTTTGACCGCGCTGATGCTCATGCTATGAGTTTGAAATATACTGGCGATTATGAGAATTTTAGTGTGCAGACAAAGGTTAGCTATCTTACCAGTGAGTTTGACTATGGTTATGATGAAGACTGGACGTACACTGGATTTCATCCATGGGGCTATACCTCATTTGATCGTTATTTACGTGATGTAGAAAGGACTTCGGCTGAAGTTAAATTAGGTTCGGTTACAGCAACTGATATTCCTTGGTTAGTGGGTGTGAATTATACTGACACAGAGGAAGACTTATTAAGAGAATACACATACAACGAGGGTGACTTCACAAGCTTTTATGCACCTGAATCGGCTTCAATTTTTGGCCAATACGGATGGTCGCTAACGGATGACCTAAGAATCAATACGGCGGCAAGAGTTGAATTATTTGATGCGGATTATGTCGATAGTGATGGTTTTAGTGAGTCAATTGACGATACCTTAGTAGCAGCGTCCGCTTCATTAGAATATCAGTTATCAAAGGCACTCATTTACACAACCATAGCACGAGGCTATAAAGCTGGCGGGTTTAATATTGACCAAAGATTAACGGGTAGCAATCGCACTTTTGCGCCTGAATTTAATTGGAGTGCAGAATTTGGTGTCAAAGGACAGGCGCTTGATGGACTCGCTGACATTGCGGTGAGTGTGTTTTATATGCGTAGAAAAGATGCCCAAGTTAATGATTTCGCGACTTTCGAAACTGTTACTGATGAGGGAACTGTTATTACGTCGTTTGCAGATGCAATACGCAATACAGATACTGGGATAAATAAAGGAATTGAAGTAGTAAGCCAATTTTTCGTTAAGGATAATTGGACTTTGCAGGCGAATCTTGGTCTTCTAAGAGCAACCTTCGGCGATTACAATTTACTAAACGGTGATTTCGTACCTAAGCAGGATCAAGCTCAAGCACCCACTTACACTTTATATCTTTCGTCAAATTATGAATTAAATGAAAATCTAGTTTGGTTTATAGGTCTGGACGCAAAAGACGAATATCGTTTTTCAGATGGCCATAACGAAAAAGCTCCATTTACCTTGGTGGTGAATTCACATCTTAGCTACCAAATAGGTAAAAATGTTCTAAGCCTATGGGTTAAAAATTTATTCGATAGAACTGTGTACACCAGAGGTTTTGGCGGCTTTAGTAATGATCCCAGAGATGAATATGCATTTGAAGAGCCGTATTTTCAATTTGGACAACCGCGCCAAATCGGCGTCAGTTATCAATACCAATTTTAAGGGGTAACCAATGAAACTAGCAGTAGAAATTACCTTGTATCCTTTAGATGAAAAATACGTCTCTTTTATCAAAGATTTTATTGATCGTCTAAATCAAAATGAAAACTTACTTGTAAAAACAACAGCTACTTGCACCCTAGTCGTTGGTGAATATGATTATCTTATGCAAGTATTGCAAAATGAATTTAAAACCACTTTTGAAGCAGTTGGTCAGGCAGCTTTTGTCTGTAAGTTTTTAAACGCGACTAATATGGATTTGGGTTAGTTTGGAAATTTTTGAAACCATAATTGCACAATGGCAACAGCAAAATCTGTTAGAGATTATTGCTGTTACATTGTCTGTTGCTTATGTGTGGTTGGCGGCCGAAGAATCTGTATGGTGCTGGCCAGCCGCTTTGCTTTCAACAACCTTGTACACCTATATTTTTTGGGACGTAAGTTATCTCTTCCAAATGTTGTTAAATGCTTATTACATGGTGATGGCAGTGGTGGGCTGGTCAATGTGGTACAAAGGAAAGCAAAACCAACAGTTGGAAGTGAAATTTATGTCACTAAAACAGCATCTTATCATCATCTCCATAGGCGTTATTATCACAAGTATTTTGGTGATATTTGCTGCAAGTTGGCTTAGTTACGATCAACTTATTTTAGATGCTAGCATTACGGTATTTTCTTTGTTGGCGACTGTGTTAACGGTGAAAAAATACCTGCAGACTTGGATTTATTGGACAATAATAAATGCAGCCAGTATCTATCTATTTGCTCAAGCACAATTGTACTTCACTTGTTTCTTAATGGTCATTTACATTATGATTGCGGTCAAAGGATATTTACAATGGCGAAACAGCGCTATTCTCTCATTGGAACAGGCACAGCATGTATAAATTGCCCGAAGATATTCGTCATGAAATTCTAACGCTGAATTTTATCGGCAGTGAATTTACACTCACATCTCTAGATGAAGGAGCAATTAATACTAATTACAAATTAGAATGCCTGGATAATATTTTTTTACTGAAATTTTTCGCCAATAACGAAGTTTTACCGGTAGATAGAGAAGACCAATTGTTGCTGCAAGCAGTGTTGCATAGACATCACTTTGCCCCAAAACCTTTATATATAGCCAAAGACAAAAGCTTTTACATTGAACAGTGGATTGCTAAACAGGCTATTCCCAGTACGTTATTATTGGAAAGGCTTGCAAATGTGCAATGGAAAATTCATGCTTCAGAATTAGAACTCAATTTACCGTTGATGGATTTATCTTCTCACTGGAAACAATATTTAGCCTACATTCCAGATTCACATGTTTTAAAGCATGATGCTGAAGGAATGTTAAGTGACTGGAATTTATATACAAAACAATATTCAGATATTTGTTTATGCCATCACGACCTTCACATCAATCATTTAAGTGGTCAAGATACACTCTGTTATGATTGGGAATACTCCGCTCGGCACTATAGATACTTTGATCTTGCCTGTACATCTGTCAGCAATCAATTTACACCAGCGTTAGAGCAACGGTTTTTACAGCATTATGCTGAGAATGTACAAATAGATAATAATCTAGTGGTAGAAGCGGTTACAAAAGCCAAACCTTTTGTTGATTACACTTATCAGCTTTGGTGGTACGCGAATACAAACGCAGATGAAAGTTAGAATTTGCTTAAATTTACAGCAATCCCTACTTCTGATTAAATAAAGGCTTTATTAATTTTTTTCTATGGCTATAATGCTTGGGCTTTTAGGGGTGTAGTTCGAATTGGTAGAACAGCGGTCTCCAAAACCGATGGTTGGGGGTTCGAGTCCCTCCACCCCTGCCACTTTTCTTAACTGACACTTTACATGGCAGTTTTCAAAATGACTTTAACTCAGTACCAAAAATCTTGTTTACATGCCATGGGTATCCAAACCTTTGTGTATGAAAATAAAGCTGAGGTGTTAAAAAAAGTTTGGCTGTCTCAAGTTTGCCAACTACTCAATATTGATACTGATGCTTGCAAAGTTGGAAATAGCGAACTTCCCGAATTCGATGATAAGCAGCGTGTTTTATTATTACCGGAAAATTCCACAATGACAGATTCAGAATTGAAAAAATCAATTTGGCAATGTTGCCGAGCTTATGTCGAACGCTGAAGCTTTTCAAATAATTTCATTCTCCCGCTCACACTCTAGTCAAGCTTATCAGTTATTTTGTCAGATGCGCGACACACCATGGTCGCAAGAAAGTTTTTTATCTTCAGTCGAGACTGGCGTTTGTTTCATAGCCAAAGACGACGAAATGGTCGTTGGGCTCATTATTTGTTCTTATTGTTTTGAACAAGCTGATTTATTAGATGTTTGCGTATCGCCAGAATACCGAAGAAGAGGCATCGCAGCTGCATTAATTGAAACCGCATTTGCCGAATTGATTCAAAAAGGGGTACAGAGCCTTTTATTAGAAGTTGCCGACAATAACCTAGGTGCAAAAACTCTTTATTCGACTTTGGGTTTTGCGCATATTGATACCAGAAAAAACTATTATACAAAGGCAAATGGTGAAGCAGACGATGCGCTCATAATGCAAAAAATACTGGGTTCCAATTAATTGAATCACAACTCTAACGTCAAACATTGCTACCGAACTAAATGAGGTTTTACCTGTTATTTTAATGGTTAACCGAGGTATATCGTAAGTAAGTAACGAAGAATCGTCATAGTGACGAAAGTCACTACCTCCCTGGCTTAAGCAGATGCTTCGATATCAAGAATTATTTTAAACAGTCAAATTAAGCGGCTCTTAGCAGACTTACATTGACATTTATTCTTAACTAGCATGAAATTGACTCATGTAAGCATATCTAGCATAAGTCGATTCGGGCAAATCTAGACGTGCAGATAAAAAGATTGTTAGCTTCATCGAAAGGATTGATTATGGATTTAACTTGGGGTGCAATTTTCAAGGTGATAATCGCAGGTCTTGGGACTTACACTGTTTTACCAGCATTTTTAATACTTCGCGATTATCTTATATGGAAATTGATTGGAGCTTATATCCTAAATGATGACCTTCAATCGAAGATCAAACAATTTGTGTTCCTTACGACCGAATGGAATACTAAATATTGTAAGAACGCTACCCGCACTAATAAAGACGGAATCGAAGTTTATATTATTGACGGTCAGCCCGCTACAAAAGGAGAATTCGATCAATACCTAGTGGATATGGATCGGGTAAGCAAATTAATAAATGAGCTAGATCTGTTTATTAATAGAAAATCTAGATTTCTAAATTGGATGCTAAAACACTATAAGCAAGAGGGTTCAAATCCCATTCAAGCATGGAAGGATAAAGAATTGGAACGTTTAAATTGTGTTAAATGGAGCTAACAAATACATGAAGACAGATTTGTCAGAAGAGCGCTACCAAACCGCTTATGTAAGGCGTTAGGCGTCAAGGTAGCTCAGAGTGTTCTTCTCCAAAAGACATGTAAGTTTAATAGTTAGAAGTGGAAAAATATCCGCGGAGAATCTGGAAAGCGGTCACTCGGTCACACGAACTTGCAAAGCGCTAATTCATCCGAGAATGCTAATGGGCGATTTCTTTGGCGTTGAAAAATGTATGAATGAAATATTGAGTGAAGTGGCTCCTAAGAAATTTTTCAAACCGGGCCCAACGGTATTTATCCAGCTTTTGGATAAAATAGACGGAGGAGTCACCAATGTTGAGGCTAGAGCATTCAGAGAATCCGTAATAGCAGTTGGGGCGGTTGAGGTTTATGTTCCGAAGACTGATAAGCCGTTAACTAAAAGTGTTTTGTTGGAGAAGGACTTTGAGAGTTGGGATGAAAATGCCTAACAAGTTACTAGAGTGCATTTCAGCCTTTCAGACCTCCACAGGACAGTCATTGTTGTGCGATGCCTGCCTCTCTGTAAAGCGTTGGTATGACTCCCTTTGTCAACCCTGAACGAGTGCTTTCCTGACACTCTTTCAGCCCATAATTAGTTGTCTTTATCACTCAAAATAAATGAGCTAACGCACCGGATGAGGCAGTAATGTCGTCGGTTGGTATGCTGGTATTCGTAGGTTACTTATTCAACGAATAAGCAGAGCTGACCTTACATGTTCCGCCGTAGCACCTTCTCATCAGTCTATGCTCGTGGATCAATCACGGTTAAGTGATTGCCATCATAACGCCCTCGTAGGTTGTGCCACATTCCGCGGCCTGATCCGAATGCGTTAGCTCAAACTCGTTTATCATGCAGGTACTCTACTTAACCGTAATTTTGGATTAACCGGT
>NZ_JBLWFH010000024.1:0-33460 GCF_050306235.1 Glaciecola sp. 1036
AGAATTTAGCTCAAATATAAACTGACACTGGCACCCTAAAATTCGGGTAACTGTCAGATCAAGTCTGAGCTACTACAATTTATGGGTCTTACTTCTTTACCTTGAATATTAATTGCTGAATATTCTGGTATTCCAGTTGGAATTGAAATGTATGTAGCGTCCTGAGAATTATTGCTGTGACCTTTTTGACCTTGATCGCTTCTGGCATGCTGCCAATGGTTACCTTCAAGGACTAGCCTTGTCTCTTTATGAATATGGTCCAAAGCATCCATCTGTTGAAAAGACGCTAATTCCCTAGAATTACCTTCAGGGTCTCTAGTCCCTCTAATATCCAATCCTCGTAAAAACATACCCCTTAAATCCACTACAATATTGTGCCCAGTCAGCGCAGCAAATTTACTGCCCTCAACGGATCTCCCATCAGCAATAACCCATTGACCACTCTGCTCCTTATTAAATTGAACTTCGGTTAAAGTTGAAGCTAAAACAGTTCCAACTGGCAAACTTTCTTTTTGAGTTGTGTTTACATTTTGTTCGGGAATGAACCCAAAAGGATCCCAACCCCATTGTCTTTTAGAAATTGCAATATAGATAAAAAATACAACTGTTAATAAAATACTAATAGACATTATATATTTTGGAATGCTGACCCTATAATTACCAGCTGATATTTCTCCATTATTTGAATCCATGAATTCCCCTTTGATATAAATTAATTATCTGACAGATCTATTGAATTACACTTAAAAAATTGAAACAGCAAAATTTGGTTAATTTTTTAAATAACGCTTATTATTAAGTCTCAAAATGGGTCGCCTATTCAAATTCTTTATTGATGCATTAACTAGGACTTACGGGCATATATGAAATTTAAAAAGTCACTTTAAGCTAATGCATACAAGTGAATATAATCGACATTTCTTAAAATTTTACTCTTCACACATCCCAATACGAATAACTCTTTAAAAGAACAGGGATATTAACAAGGTCACTATGTATTATTTCAACATCTATAAGTTCATTTGAATTCCATTTATACAATCCTGATCGCCTTGGTTTATTCTTATACGTTGATAGGGGAGTGGTTCTAATAATTTGATTAAGTATAAATACCAATTTATCGTTACGGAACTTGTATTCGCCAGCAACTATCAATGTATTGATGAAGCCTGTTTTATCTTCATGAGTACCTTTCACTCTCTCATAAAGAGATTCTAAAAAATACATAGAAGGTGTCTTGTAAGCAACGACAGTTGGCTCTTTAGCATTATTTTCTTTTTCAAAATCTAGTTGATCCGCTCCACTTAAATAAAGAACTGTATCTCTAGTTGGATTAAGTTTTGTTAAAAAGCTATTCAAATCACTTCGCCAAGTTCTGTCTCGTAATATTTCACATTTTTGTTTTTGAGAATATTTTCCATCGCTGTTATTGTTATTGACCTCGACAATCGAATTTGACTCGATTTTAATCTCGTCTAGTTCATTGATGATTTGATGATATAAGAGACGAGCACTAAATGAATCGAAATCATTCTCACTATTTAATATTACTAAGAAAACATCCTCACAATAATATTCTAATACTATATCTCTTATTATGGCTCTAACGGCTCTACTGTATGCATTAAGAACTATATAAACATCACCTTTTTTATTTTTTTTATGTTTAATCATGAACTTGTTAAAAAACTCAATAGCTTGTTCATTTATACTTCGGCGTTGTTTTTGAATTAAATCAGAAGAATAAGATGTCCACTTATAAAAGGCTTCATTTAATTCAGTCTTGAAATGTTTTTCATCACCAACTTGGCGTTTTTTACTAGATAGGGCAATCAATTCTCCAATATTCATATATTTAATTCGGTTCAATAGAATTTTTACTTCACCTCTTTTTTTAATATTCTTAACAGGTGTTATTGAGCTAAGTAAGTCTCCATTATTAGATATTGCAGAAGACAGGTACTCTAAAATAGCTAGAGAGGTTATTCGATGCACTGCTGCACCAGTAAAATGCGCATTTTGCATTCGAATTAATGTCAAGAGCTCCTTTGGCGTATTTATAGATCTGACCTTTCCTTCAAACAATGATTCATCTTTAGTAACGTGTTGTTGTAAAAATTTAATAAAAAGTTGAGTTGCCCCTGATATTGAACGAGTTTGATAAATTAAAGAGAACTGCTCTAAATCGCATTGAAGATCACATATTGACTTTAAGTGGGAGATAATTGCTAAATTATTTTTAATAATATTTGTAGCTCTAATGTCTCTATTAGAAACTTTTATTTTATTTTCTTTATTTGATTCATTTTTTTTGCTTTTGTATTCAGGATTGATTAAATCACTTAGCTTTATGTTTCTATTTACAAAAATGCTAGGACTAAAATTAAAAAAATCATCTGAAATTTCTCGATGAGTAACTTTTAGGCGAATGGCTATTTCATGCTTAAGTTGATCTACTATCATTATCGAACTCTGCATATTCCGAATACATTGTAGGATGTTTTCAGCATCATTTTTTACGTATTCATTTTTTAATTCTATGTTTCCGATATGATTAGCTATCCTCAAACATTCATAGGCTGTAAATCTTATTAGATCGGAATTTGAAATATTAGAACCCGCGATGATCGAAACATATTCTGCCGGATTTGAGCGAGCGAGAACTAACGCTAGAAAAGGCGCTGCAAATATGGTGGGAAAAACGAGTAAAACAGCGAATATTTGAAATAACGTGTGACTATCTTTAGTTTTTTCAAGTTGCATTAGATCCACGAAGGCAACTAAAGCGATCACAATACCTAACATCGTCAGGAATCGTTCAGGGTTGTTAAAAATCGCATTAAGGATAACTTTAGGTTCGTCTTTATATCTATAAATTGGCTGCAGATACAAATAAAGCCGTTGCCTTTTATGATGTGGTTTTGAATGAAATAAAAGTGTAACGCTTGCCAACCATTTCATTGCACCAAAGAGGAGATTATACCAAAAAGAAAATAATGCAGCCTTTATTAAAGTTTTAGGGTTTCTAACGATTACCTTCCAAGTAGATTTCCATTTTTTTTTATATAGCTGTTGATTCATGTAAAAGTCCTTTTAAACATCATTAAAAGTATCTATAAATAATGTAAAACTAGGTAATTTAAAATTTTTTTGGAACTCATTATCAAGTTAAAATTAGAACGAAAATCATTCGATTTCAAGATGGCTTATCCTTGAACGTTGATGATAAAACGGAGCATTGACAATTTAACCATCTGAAAGACATATTTACCGGATGAATATTTATAAATGTCTCAGATTTCCGTTAGATATCATCGAATTCACAGTTTGCTTTTATGACCGAAGTTAAAAAAATACAACCAGTTAATTGTGTAGTACCTAAGTTAAAACATAGTCTGACAAAGCTTGTTTATTTATTTAAAGTAAATTCATACGGCGTTTCAAACTGAGGTTTAGGCATTCCTTTGTTATCTAATTGACGAACCAACCATGCTTGGACTTGCATTTTTACCGTTTCACCGTCTTTTCTAAAGCCGATAGTCATAAAATGTTCTTTGGTTCGTGGTCTCCAATATGTAGAAAACCATCTACCATTTTGTGTGCCTACTCTAAAAGGTTCCTCGGGGTATTCGACTTTTTCAGGTTCCCATGAGCAATTTATTCTCGCTTTGCGATCTGGAAAATATTCAGGGTCATATTTAGGTTTTGCGGTTGCTACAGAATTAACGCCAGTCAGGTTGGAAGTGGGTGAGGCAACTACTTCAATTAACTTCTTACCATGATTTCCAATTTTGACTGAAGAAATTCGTCCAAAATGTACGTCTCCCGATAATACAACGATATCTCTTTTTGCATCTGCTAGCGCATTTATCAACTTGGTATATTGGCTTTTGAAACTGAGTAGATTTCGTTCGGTTTTATTTTCTTCAACTATTAATATTTGCGGGATAACTAAAACGCCTGGAGTCGTTAGGTTTTTCGCCCATTCAATCATTTTGGAAAAGTTTTCTTTATTAATAAATTGGGTCTTTGAACGAGTAGAGCGTAAATCGGCAATACAAAATGAAATATCATCTCCAATTTTAAAGAACTCAAGCGGTTTAGTCGTTTGCTGAATATTTTCAACCCCATTTTTTGAGGCTTTTTTCCAAGCTCTTCGAATCTTCGCTATACGCAGCATGAAAAGAGTAGGAATAAAACCATCATAAAATGGGTAATCATTCCAATATTCGTGGTCATCTGGCAACATCCATGTACCGCCTCTTCGTAACATGTTGTCTAGAACTTTCCAATGCTCTTGATAATCATCTGCAATACGACAGCGAACTTCGTTGGTGAGAGGGGATAGTGAATCAATACCTATATCTAGGTAAACCTGATCCCCTACCATGAATTTTATATCGGGTTGAACGGCTTGCGTACCATTATGGTAAAGTGCTTTAAAAGCATTTGCAGTATTGCCATCGTCTTTGTGAGCGTAAAAACAGCTACTTAAGGAAAGCGTAAATGCGGTGTTTTCCTCAGTGGGAAGGGATAAAGGCAAGGTTGTAAAGTATGCTGTTTTTAACTGAAGCCAATCACCGACAAATTCAGATGCTTCATGTTCAATTTGTCTGTAAAAAACAGCGGTGTATTTTGTATTGGGCGACAAACCTTCAATTGTTAATAAAGTAAAGAATCGATTGCTGAGGTTCTCAATGGGCTTCTCCCATTGTACCCTTACAATATCGATACTTTGAACTTGTTCATTATCTTTAAATATAACAACACGACTTAAAAGCGGCTTGTATTGATTAGCATCAAGTGTCCCAACCCATAGTTGTCCAGTTTCAGTGGTAACTTTATGTGGAATTAGGTTCCAACGTGAGGGATCCGAACGAATTGGTGCAGGTTGATTTATTGAGGTGCTACGGTTAATTATTTTCATAGGGACGTTCCATGTGATTTTTAACCTTAAGCTTAATCATTTAGCTCAAAAATAAATGTACGTCCAAAGCGCAAAGTCAAACTTTGATTAAAGTTACAACTCACTTAGTAGTGTAAATTCTTTTTTAATTTGCCAGAAAATATTGAAATAAACAATGATTAAAAATTGCACAACGTTTTTAAAGACTAAAATCAGGTGAGTCCGAAGAAATTAAGTTAGTGATACGTTTAATATTTTTTCTTTTTATGTGTGGTGAGAAACCTGTCTCTAAAAGAAGACGTAAAAAATTCTTGACAGTTACTGACAGTATTCTATATTAAACTTAGCAGAAAGGACTTAACTCTCTGAATTCAGCGGTCTCAGGGGAAACCAATAAGCATTGATAACCCATGGACGAATATGCTTTTCTCTATTGTTTTTCAGCCGCACTCTAACTCTAAATTTCGAAGACTTTTAGCTTTGGGCTTAATTGCTAGTTTTTGCTCGCTTGTTTCTGGTTGCATATCGTCCGCCAAGGTAGATAGAGATGGAAGAATAAGTGTTTCTCACTTTGGCGTTTTACATGTTTATCCTAACCCAGAAGAGTCTTCCGTAATTGATTTGCGAGACGCTACGCTACTCGGTGTGTATTCTGACGGCTCAATCTCTTTAGGATACAAGAATAAAAAAGAACATAAAATTCAATTAGGATGTAATGCCCTTATCATCACTGATGATAAAACAGATCACTCACAGGTTGTTACAACAGTTAACTCAATTCCTTTTCATAAAGTTTGTTCAGTAAGCGCAGATTCGGATAAAGAAATAGAAAATCAGTTTGATAAAGAATCTCAAACAGTTTATTTGGGTGTCACTAAAATCACTCAATCTCTTACTTTCCCACCGAAAAGTGGGTTAAAAGCCCAAGAGTTTAGCTCATGGGGAATGATGGTTGGTGATACCTCTGTGTTAGGCCATAGTCGAAAATCCCTTATCTCTAGTGGCAGCGAATGCACAGTTCTCATACTAGCTCAAACTCGAAGCGAGTATGAATTTTATAAACAACATCTTAATTTCAAGGACGGAGAAAATTTATGTTTAGCGTTAAATCCTACATCTTAGTAGCGCTTTTTTGCATTGCTTGCCTTACAGGTTGCTTTTCGACACCTGATCATAGCAATACACTCATTTTTGGAACTGAAACTAAATTCGCTATTGATGTCAGCTCATCATCAACAACGCAATTACCTGAAATTACAGTGGGGTATAAACGAACTGAAGCTGTATGGCTTCCTCTTCTCGCAAATCAAAAAAATGAAGATGAATTTACTCCTGCACCTTGCTCTAGTGATAACACGTTGAATGATTGTAAATTCCAGGCAACGAACTCAGAAGATGCCTATTCTGTGTTGGCTTCTTTTGGCGCTAAATTTGGGGGAGAAGCGGATTCTGACGTTAATAATCCCACATCAGGTTCTGACGGTCAGTCTTTAGCTAAAGGCTCAGCTCAAGCTTCTGGAGGAATAGCTCAGTATTTTGCAACTGGATTAGCGGCTCAAAAATTAGCGGCAGAAGGTGGTGCGTCTTTGGTGACGGTTCAAAGTGGAAATACCAAACCTAAAAGAACCGCTGTCGAAGTTTTAATGGAAGAAAGGGGCCTTTCAGAGCAAGAATCTCAAGAGCTACTTAAACAAGCCACTAAAAGATTTGAAACTAAGCAAGTATTGGTAGACGAAATCGTTAAAAGATTATCTAAAGACGGCAATGTCGAAACAGAAAGACTCAAAACTATTGGTGAGAAGCTTAAAGGAGATTATCCAGATATAGGCTCATTTAATAAATTGATATCAGCGACAACTGTGGCCGAAGTAAAAGAAGTCGTTGGAGATATTGCCTCAATAGATGCTAGAGATGGTGAGAAACACCCTCTAGACGCCCTTATTGCAGAAACATTTTAAAAGGAGATCCGAATGGACATGAAAATAAAAGTAATCAAAATGAGTGGTAAAGATGAAGATGATAATAAAAAAATAAACAACGTTATGTCTGACATGTTGAAAGAAGGTTTCGAAGATATTACTTCTAAATTAGTTAAAAAATTCACGTACGATGCATATTCGGCTGGTGGCAAACAAGACCCTCTAGAAGATGTTACGGTGCTTATTGGAACCAAATAGGAAACTTTTTCATGAAAATTCCATTGTTTTCTTCTTTTTTTAAAAAGAGAGATTTCAGAGATAGTATTGAGCCATCCGTTAGAGAAGTTTCTGAATTACTCATTTTTGCACAAGAAAACGATATCGCCGTTTCCGAGCCACATTTGACCATTTTATGTGAATATGTGGAAATGAAAAAAGAAGACAGTTTTGAACACTTCGATAGCCGTGAAGCTAATGAAGCTAACTGGAAAAATAACGATTTCAAACAAAGTGCTTTTTGTTTAAAAGATGTTCATATTGCCTACACGCAATTGTGTAAAAAGACGCTACCCGTAACGGGAAAAACGATAATTGATTCAAAAGACTCCCCAAGAGTCTGGCAACTTTTTTACCTAATTATAATTTTAGTTCCAACCTTAATTGCGTTTGAGGTATTACGGCAATTTATCTTAGAAATACCAGATGCAGATGAAATCTTTCCAACATTATATTTAATTGATAGATATGCGTATCAACATCTAGCCTTCTTTTGGGCAATGCTTGGAAGTTGCATATTTCTAGTTAAAAAACACTCAGATTTGGCCGCAAATTACCAATTTGAATTACACAAAAGTGTGAATGGATGGCTTCCAAGGGTAATTTTAGGGACCGTACTAGGTGGTATTTCGCCTTTAATATTTGATTTTAACTACATTTCAGACACTGGTGTTGATGAAAATTCAGCTGCGTTCTTAATTGGGTTATCGGTAAAAATATTTTACGGTGCAATTGAAAAAGTCATTAATGAAATAGCCAATAGGTTTAATCTCTCCAACATTAAGGGTGCAACAAAAGATAAAAAATCGTTTGAAGAGGAAATTGTCGAAGCCGTCAAAAACGGTAAGCTTACAAGTGCTGAAGCTCAAGAATTATTAGAGTTATTTAAGAAAGCAAAAGACGATGGATAAACAGCAAAGATTGTATATTTTATTCTTTATATTATTGGGTGTTAGCTACTTAGCTAGAGCTGATACTATCGGTATCGCTAAAGAGCTTGAAATACATTATATAAATGTTGGTCAAGGGGGTAGCACTCTTATAATAGGGCCAAATGGAACCCGGATCCTGTACGATTTTGGTAATAAAAGCGGATTATATTCTCTAATTCCATATTTTGAGTCACTTAACTGGGAGCAGGAAAAAAAGCTTCACTATACTATTTTAAGTCATAGAGATAGAGACCATTACTATGGTTTCAAGGATTTAATTGATAATGATTTTGATGTTTTAATTGCGAATTATGGCCCCTTGACCGGTAACCGTGGCTCTAACTTACTAAGCAAACGTTGGATTGAACCTGCAACGAAAACAACCGCAGGAGCGGTATCGAAAATACGACCTGGAATGCGAATTTCATTAGGAAGCGGTGCAGAGTTACTTGTAGCTGCGGCAAATGGCGTTGTTTTTGATGGTACTAAAATTGATGTTATTAATGAAAATGACCGGTCAGTTTCCATACTTATTAAATACAATGAATTCGAATTTATCTTGGATGGGGACCTTGGAGGTGGGGCTGAAGTTTGTAGTGGACATAAAACAAACCAACGAGATGTTCAGACACAAGTGGCACTGTCCTTGATTGAAAGAGGGGAGATTTCAGCAGTGAAAGGTGTCGATGTTTTCCACGTCGCCCACCATGGAAGTGAGAGCAGCTCACCTGCGCGTTATCTTAGTCAGTTGAAACCTGAGATTGGATTAATCAGCGTTGGAAATCCAAACTGCAAATACCAACACCCAAGACAATCCGTAATTTATACTTTACTAAAAAAACATTCATTGGATCCTGACTTATTGGATAAAGAGAGTTGTGATGATGTAACGCCAGTCAGCCATATTTTTCAAACCGATAGGGGGAGCACGCAATGCGGTCCTGAGTTAAGCTCTTTAAGTGATAACTCCAATATTATCAGTGGAGACATCGTTTTATCTACGGATGGGACAACGGATTATAAAATTGTGACTTCCGGTGTAACTTGGACAAATGGGAGAAGAGTAAAGACAGAACTTCCCCAGAATTTTGTTTTTAATCTAGATTGAATAGGTGAGGAGCGAGTTTAATAGAGGGGATTTAAATTGGTAGTATTTTTTAATTCGAAAAATTAATTTGTTAGTAACTGTGAGAAAGTACGCCTTGATTTCACATTAATAAAAATGAATAGTACGAATTTTAAACAGTGTTGATGGTTAGGTTCAATCAAGAAAAGTTCTTATAAAGGTTAATGTGCTAGCACAACTCTACAACTATTTTTGGTTTTAAAATCCAGTTAATTACATTGGAAAGTGCGAATTACTTATGATGGAAAATACAATTGTGTCGATGCGACAATCATCACTCGTTATTGTATTAATACTGTTTTTTTCCGTTTCTCAATACGAATCGTTCAAATCAGTAGATATAACTTTTAAGGCATTACTTACTTACGCGGCCACGGAAGCCATCTACAAAGGTGATCTTAAGTCCCTTACAGTCCGAGAAAACCATTATCATCATTACTTACCAATATCTTGTGGGCCACAGCTAGTAGATCAGCTACGCAGGTTTAGGGGGGACGTGGAGGGGGGAGACGCAGACCAAATTGATCTATCAAGTTTAGAAGAAAATGTTGGGGCGGAGATCGGGCTGGTATTATCAAAATTGAATATGAATTTTATTTTTCACTACCCAGTTCGCTCTCTAACTAGCGATAACCTGTTCGCGCTTGTCTACCTGCCTGAAAATCCTAATTCGTGCAGCTTAGTAAAACTCACACATGATAGAGATGAAGCTAATGGGAGCGAGTTAATCAAAAAAATATATGGCGATGATGATGACAAAATAAAAATAGATTTTATTATTAATTACTTACGTGGATTTCCATTTAGGTATAAACAACTGATAGAAGACGACGTTTATACTTCTGTCGATATGGATAAAAACAGTGCATATGAATTTTTAATGAAAGGAATAAACGTACATGGCGATATTGAAGAACAAATTATGGAATACGGCATTGAGTATAATAATAAAAAAACAAACGCTAGTGCCTTTAATATTTCTTTATCAGCGAGCTATGCATTGTTACTGCTTCAGCTGATTAGCATAGTTCTATTAATACATGTCATTTCGCGCATTAGAATACTGAGAGCCCAATTAACTGTTGATGAATGTCACCTATGGATGTTAACAAGTTTTCTAGTGAATCGTCGTAGCTCAGTGTTATCGCTTGTGATAAGGACATTTGAAGGTTTTTGTGGCATAGTGGGGTATTGTCTTGTAATGTTTGCGCCACTAATTAGTTGTTTATTACTCAATCGTGTAATAGATAACAATGCGGATAATTACTGGGAAATAAATGTTGCTTGGGGTTTTAGCATCTTTGCAGGATTTATTGCCGTAATAGGAATTGTACAGTTGGTAAGTTCTTTTTATAACATTGTTGGTAAAATTAAACTTTAACATTGGTATTAAGAAGATTAGTCGCGGATAAACGTAGTTTTCAGAATAACACTTATATAAGTGCCATATATTTCCTCCAGATATCATTCAGTACGCATCAGCATAATGCCAGTTTGACACCAGTCAAGTCAGAGAAAAAGTACTGACCAAACTATAAAGCAGTGGCCAATTTAACTTGACCACTATAGAATAGGGCAATTTTGTCTTGGAGCAGCGTAACAGCGAAAAGAGTTCTTAGATTTGTAGGATTATCTGAATGCCAAAACTTAACCTGTCAGTACCCAGTTGCCCATGCATGGCGTCTAATTAAATTAGTCAATTGATCACTATTAAGCATTAAAAAAATCAGGTAACCGTGATAGTTTTGTTTTAAAAAATGTTACACCTATTGAAATTTGTTAGTGCTTTGGTCAAGGCGTTGATATGTCTGTATCTTGCTTGGAAGTGGGAGTAAAAGCTACCTTATTTGCAAAATGAATTCTAACAAAGCCAATGCAAATTAATATTCCGCCCAAAATTAGATGTATAGTAATTATTTCCCAATCAAGTAAAAATAACTCGTTAGCGATGTATCTATCTGTTAGTAGATTTATAATTTTTGAATTTGCGCGAAGAACATCGACACTTACCAATATCCATAAAGAATTAAGATAGAAATAATAACCGAGCATTATCATTATCAAATAATGTCCAATTAACCTTAACTTATTAAATAAATCACTAAAAATAAACCCTAGATAGGCAATCGAGATGGCACCTAACATTTCCCACTGACTAAAGTAAGCACTGTCGGCATGTTTGTACAGCTCAATACTTACTTGTAATAGATCGGGACTGGCAATATTTCCGTCTTGCATTTTTAATCCTTATAACGCACCATACAATCAGTACAAAAAACGTACAACACTTCGGCATTTTATGCAAAAACTTATTTTATTTCTAATGCTTATCGTGTCTAACTTGGGTTCAGCTGAAGGGCAGGAGAAACCTAACATATCATTTGGTTCTTCCCACGTTTTATCTGGCTTTTGGTACAGTTCTTGTTATACAAGGGGAGGAGAATTTAACATCGAGTTTGAGTCAACAACAAATGAAGGCTCTTATTTAATTCGCTATAAAATTAAAGGAAGCGACGTCTTTAACAATAACGGTCATTATTCGCCTGAATCAGAAGCTACAATAAATTTTTTGTTAGCGGAAAATTCAGAAAATAATAACTACTTACAAATGGAACTCGAGCATGAAGCTTGGCGGTATAACTTACTTAGAAGTCGGAAAACTTCTACTTTTGATGGAACTTTCGAAGCCAATACTCCATTTAATTGGCAGCTTTTAGTACAAGATGATGATGTTGTATTGAAAATGAACATGAATAAGGGGAATATTTTTGGTCGTTTTGAGTATGATGGCATATTTAATATTGACGATGTTGGATGCTTTATAGCGTCAGATGAAGAAGTGGACCCTAAGAGCTTTTTGGAGCGCTGTGAAGAAGAAACTCGACAAATTATTAAAAATTATAATATTTGCCATAATTAAATTTGGATTTAGGGAATTAACAGTGATTTGGGTATTGACAAGTTAAGCCTCTAAAAGCCAGAGTTGTCGTATAAATATTTATAAACGGCTCAGATTTTCTGTTAGACATCATTCAACACGCAGTATGGCTTTTATTTCCAATTCAATATCAGTTTAAGGGATGTTGAAGATTTACTAAACGAACGCGGTATAGATGTCAGTTTCGAAGCAGTTCGAAGTTGGTGTAATAAACTTGGCCTTGATTACGTCAAATGATTAAAAAGAAAACGAAATGGATTTGGTGATACATTTTTCATCGGTGAAGTTTTTATAAAAATAAATGGGAGCCAATATTATCTCTGGTGAGCCGTCGATAACGATGAGGATGTCATTGATATTTTTATCCAAGAGAAGCGAGATAGTGAGGCTACTAAACGCTTCTTTAAGCGTTTAATTTACATAAACAAATCACTTCCATGGTAGATAGTCATCGACAAATTACGCAGTTATCCTGTAGCTCACAAAGCCTTGATACCAAGTACTATTCGTTACACATCTTTGTGTGCGAACAATAAAGCCGAGTTTTTTCGTCAGCCCACTGGTTTAAGAAAGGGTGATGCGGAAATTCAAATCCATTAAACAAGGGCCGCGATTCCTGAGTACTTATTCTGAAGTTCAGAATTTATTCAATTTAGGAAGACACATGATCTCTGCCACTCATTATAAAATGTTGAGGAGTAGGGCAAGTGTGTTTTGGAAGAAAATAACAACGAATTGAGTATTTAGGCTTGAAGGATTATTTGAATGCCAAAACTTAACTTGTCAGTACCATTTTTTAGCAATCGTGGCGGCAATGCGGTGGCTAATACGAATAGAAGAATCAAGGCTATTAACGATGCTATGGCGCTAACTGAAGATAGCAGTATTATTGAGCAAATTAGCTTGTTATCAGTCACACTTTCCAATTAAGTAATGCTCTTGAACTAAGGCATCAAGGCATTCGACGTCAAAATTGACGAACTATTTAATCAAATGCCTGATGCTGACATCTTCGCTTCATTGCCAGGCACCGGACCATGCTTGGCTCCTCGTTTACTCGCCGCGTTTAGCGAGGATAGAAGCCGGTTCTCAAGTGCTCAAGAGATCCAAAACTACGCAGGCCTATCTCCTGTGACAGAGCGAAGCGGAAACAAAGAGAGGATTCACTGGCAATGCTCAACATTCATCAGACAAACGTTTGTTGAATGGTCCGCGAAAAGCGTCCATCAATCCTACTGGGCTGGCTTGTATTACGAAAAACAACAGGCAAGAAGCAAAGCATATCAAGCAGCTGTCAGGGCGTTAGCATTTAAATGGGCGAGAATCGTGTTCAAATGTTGGCAAACAAAAATGCCCTACAATGAAGCTCGATATTTAAAAGCATTAAAAGAGAGAAATTCATCTCTACTAATTGCATAAAAAGGTTGTTGAATGACTCAAGGCGTGAACCAGACCCTCACGCTGGGAAGCTTCCACCCTATCGATCAGTAAAGTTACTGGAGAATCATATCAAACTGTTAAGCCCATTTGATTAGTTTCAATAACGTACTTATTTTAAACAAATGAAAAAAAGAAAAAGGAAGTTATTATGTTGGTAGATCAGGAAACATAGATTGAGTGAGTCCTAAGGTATATACGTCATTTAAAGTCTCAATCAAAAACGTTAGCGTATCTTCATCAAAGCTCGAAATATACTGATGTAGCATTACTCTGGGTACACTAGATGTCGTAAACAACTTATGCAAAATCTGAGGATGGATTACACTTTTGAATAAAGATGCTACTTTAATATTTTTTAAATTTCTTTCCCACTGTTCAGACGGATTCGCAGCAGTAGGATGCGGTATAGAGTTTGAAATCGTAGTGTCGCTCAAAAAAATAGTTGAAGGAAGCGAATATCCAATCTTGCTCTCTACTTCATGAAAGGAAATGTAGTACGAATATGAGTTTTTTCTAAATGAAGAATTGATGGAATCGACGTGGTTCTTATCATCCCAAATATCTTTCTTCCAAATGTTTTCTGGAAAAAAAGCACGAATTAAGGGTGGCGTTTTGTAATTTACGAAATCCGTCATCTTGCTTATCCTATCAGGATCACGTAAATATCTAGGTATTATTTCTCTAAACCTTAGAAAAAAACCATTATACCCTAACCAATCTCGTCCAAAACAATAACACGCCGTTTCAAAAAGCCAATCATTATCCAACATAGTTTTGTTTTCAAATATGATGTTTAGCAACTTTGCTAATCTGTAGCTTGGCCACGTATCATAGAATTTCAGTGTCTCGACGCCATTTGCTTCAGTTTTGACAAGACTGTTTATTTCAAACGTTCCAGACAAAGCAATATCAGTAATGAATAACACTTGAAACTTGTCTATCTTCAATGAAATAAGTTTAGAGATTATAAAACGTAGATTATTTGAAATTTTAATTTTTGTTAGTCTATCTATCCACACCTCTTCAAATATTGATGAGTTGTTACATATATTTGAGTATTCTGTGAAATAAGCTCTTAACTCGAATATTTCATTAAAAGACAAAAAAAGGTTCTTTGAAATTTTTTCAGGCTTGTTACCTGCAACCCATTTGACTTCAGGTAGATAGTTAAAATGATTCATGCGTAACGGGGATTCGTTAGCTTTTGCAAAGTATTCAATTATTGTTTTATATGATTCATTGATAATTTTTAGATAACTCTTTTTTTCAATTCGCTTTAAAGGAGTCGGAAAAGGATCATTCAGAATAATATCGAAAAAGTATCTTAAATTATTTGCTAACTTAATGTTATCACGAACATAAAAATTATAAGCATGTTCGATATCTTCATTTTTAATCGACATCCCGAAGATTTCGCCAGCGCTCTCAATTTTCTTTTTAATTAACGTTTTTGCACTTTTTATGAACCACTCCTGTGCTGGAAATGTCATCTCAGTTAATATGCCTAACTCACTTGCCAGTCGAAAGGGGGTATTATAGAGCTCATACATTACATACCCAAGACGCCAATAAAAAATTCCGCTGTGAATAGAGGTTAGGTCGAAAAAATGCTTCAATTCGTGAATGAATGACAAACAGCTAAATTTCTCCGAGTCCGTCAAAATTGAAAAATTTGGGGCATATAGCGGGCTAACTATTCTTCTCTTTTCATCACAAATTCCAGATTTAATTAACGTATCAACTGAAGCATCTGAATAAACTGTCTGAGAATTGATTAAGAAAAAACCGTTTGACCCACTCATTGCTGCTTTCCTT
Organism: Glaciecola sp. 1036; assembly: GCF_050306235.1. NCBI lineage: Bacteria > Pseudomonadati > Pseudomonadota > Gammaproteobacteria > Alteromonadales > Alteromonadaceae > Glaciecola > Glaciecola sp. 1036. Next base: position 15,353 of record NZ_JBLWFH010000024.1, read on the forward strand.
AATCTTGCTTATTTAGAATGTCTTTAACTACCTTTAAGAAATCAGACGCACTTTTTATGTTTTTAAGGTTTATATCTTTCCCATTAATTTTGATATGGTCTATCGCATATTTTGCTATTATAAAATCGAAAATTCCGGAAACAGTGTGCTCGAGAGCTCCAGAATTTAGAATCTGAATAAAGATATCTAACGCTTGGTCAATAGACTGAAACGCACCAGTTGGGGGTTCATATTCGATTGCGTTTTGAACTGAGTCTAGTTCTGATATTTCTTTGACAAGTGTCGATTTCACGTCCTTGTCTGTGATTTGCGGAAATTTAATTCGTAGTGTTTCCATGATTTTTCCAATCCTTGTGCAGAACAATAAGTTGCTTTTTTTTATTAAACGTAATTAAGGACTATATCATTTTTTTACGTTTTGGCGTTAGTGAAATGTAATGACTGAATTGCCACTACTAAACGGGACTCATTGGACAATTACTAAAAAATATTGCTCTATTCAGATTTATTGTTTGAATCAATAATTCCTCTGGCATCATCTAGCCAAAACCAAATCTTTTCTAACTCTGAAATCGCTTGAGGCTCAATATACTGCTCTTTGATAAGTGATAAAAGTTGCATTGCTTTTGAAAGGTTATTTTGAGCGTCGTTGAGAGTTACCTTCATTCCTTTCCCATGGTCAAAAAATCTATAATCAATCTACAGAATTTTTAAAATTTTGAAACTGTACTTTAGGTCAGGTGAAATTTGAAATAGACACCTAAGATTGTCGCTTTAATTTCTTCTACTTTGGGAAATCTATGATGTTTTTTTGTCCAGATTTGAAACGCTTATTTATAACTAAATGCAGTATATCTACAATGGCTATCATCGTTTTTAGGACATCTAATCGGTGTACAGTACTTGTTTTTTGTTAATTCAGTTGAAGACCTAAGCTAGTAATAGTTTACGGCAAATCCGTGTATCTGATTTTATATTCGGGAAATTCCTTCACAAGTATCAGGATTGGGGAGCTTCAAGGGGGGATTGTGTTTTTTTGTAACTTTTCTCTAAGGCTCCGCATAGGTCAGTATAAACAAGATGGAATTTGTGGCGAGTTATAGGCAAACTGCCGTTGATTAGACATAAGCGCCATAAAGGCGCTATAAACTTTATTCTCTAGCTTCTTGTAACGGCAGTGTACTTATCAAACAATAATTCACTTGCATCTTTGCAGGCATCGGCCACTTTATCGAGCCATGTAAAATATTCCATTACTCGTTGCTCTGACCACTTGGAAGGGATGTGACTGGCGTTAGAGCATATATCGGCTAATTTGATGAGCTTAACGGACGTTGGGGCGTCGTGAAGTTTTGTGAGGGCTAGCTCGCGCCGCTCTTCCAAAGGTTTTGTTTTGTCATCGGTGAGCAGTTTTACGATACTTGCGATACGGGTCCCAAAGTTTTGCACTAGCTCATCATGGGTGACCGGCGTGTCCTCCAATACGTCATGAAGCAAACCTGCAATGATGATATCTTCATCAATGACGTTTGCTACTGTTACCAGTATATCCTGTACTTCAAGCAAGTGATTAATATAGGGTGCTCCATCACTTTTTCTGACCTGATTGGCGTGGGATTTTACGGCAAGTTGTAATGCTTTGTTTAATCGCAGCGAAGTTTTAAGCGGTACTGAGCCTTCAAGGGAAGTATCATCACTAAGCTCAATGCGTATTAAATTCGTGAAATAGCCATTGGCATTAAAACTGCCTTCGTCACCTTCATGCTCATCTCGAAATCGTCCTATACACGCATAGTGAAAAGCTTCTTCTTCTGGCAATGCGGTAGTGTCAATTAACTGATGCAAGTAGGTATTGTAAGTTGAAGGATATTCCCTGATATCTGTATTACCTAGACCGCCGTAAAACCCAAGATAAAAGCTTACACTGGTAGGGGAATAATAAAGGTGCCCATTAATTAAGTTTTGTTTTATCGAATCTAACATATTGAGTACTCCAAGATTGAAAAAAATGAGAGAGTTTAGTGGTGTGATGACACGCCATGCGCAATTTCTAACAAGACACATTGCTGACAGGTAATTGGATGCATTAATACCACGTCTTGACCACTGTCTTCACATATGACGCAGTTAATCTTGATATCGATTAAGGGCAAGGCAGCAGGCACAAACATAGGTAGCAAATTGCAGTGGTATAACGCGTTTAATGGCGACTCATATTGATGCCCCAAGGAGTCGCGCTTTAGCGAATAATAAATAAAACAACAATCTTTTAAAGACCAGTAAAGCGATTTTTGCAATGCTAGCTCGCAAATCTCCTCAAATAGCGTAACACCATCAACAATTGCATCTAGAAGGTAGCGAGTAATTTCAAGTAACGTGCCGGATACCGTTGAAATGTTTGTTAGTGAATGGATATAGGCACTGCATTCCGCTATAAAATGATTAATTTCATCGCCATCACAATCGGGTGAGAGATGGCTTAGCATGCAAATCAGCTCAGCCAATACGTAGTTAGGCTCATGGAATTCATCGCCTAATGTGTGGAAATCATCTAGCGAGGTGGATGGCATTTCGATATCGGCATTGGCCAGCACGAAGCCAATATTCTCTTGATGGTTCTTATTAGGTCTACCGGTCAGCGGATGAAGCTGATGCTTTTTCGGTAAACTAGACGAGCAAAGTAATTGAGTGATTGTGGATGATGTCATCATATGAGTTTCCTTTTGTGGTTTAAAGTAAGGGACTTTCCTCGTCCCGTAGAAATTGAGAATGGGGTGGAGCTAGTAAATTAGCGTTATGCTCAGCGTTTACGGTTTTTCCGCTTGTGACTTATTGTTTGTGGTCTTGGTTTCGTTTTGCGAAAGAGGCTGGCGCATGGCGTAGTTAAGCGCATCTAGCGCTCCTTGAAGCCGCGCATTTTCTTTTTCCAGTGAGCTGGTTTGTTTTTGGTTATGGTTAACCTCGCGCTGTAATTGTTTTACTTCATCTTCTAACCGCTGAATGGACGTATCCGCATTAAGCTCGTAATCCTCGTAATAAGCCATCGTATCTTTAAACTTGCGGGTAGCATCATCTAAGCGCTGCTCAAACAACGCTTGTGCGCGCTGATAAGCATGTACGGTAATTTGTTCAAGGTGATATCGCTGTTTATCAATCAAGGCGCTTATGGCATCGGTAAGCTCATCTGGCAGTTGTTGAAATGCCATCTCATCTTGTGACGCTGATGTATTATCAATGGCATCACCGGCAACATGTGCATCCCATACTTTGCGAATACGTAATATGCCGCCTTTAAAACCAAGTTTGGCGCGAATTGCGCCAGGGTTGGGGATTTTGCCCTGTTGCTCAAGTGCTTGCCCCGCGGCAATAATGTCTTTTTCTTTTACGTCGGCAGGTCTGGCCATTATCTTCTCCTGTAAGCGTGCTGCAGCATCGTTAAAATTGTTGTCGTTAGTTACATTTGTTTAATTACTTTGATTTATTTAGTTTGTTTCGTTAGTTACATGAATCCAATAGGGTATTCAGCTAACGATTAGCGCTACTGGCATCATAATGCTGTAAAAGCTGAGCGACTTTGGTCTTGGCCTTAAACCCGTAACGTGCGTTGGGGGACGCGCATGTCCATGCGTGACGTAATTGATTGGCATAGCCTAGATGGGCTTTTGATAATACATTCAAGGCAGGAGCACACAGCTCAAGTGTGAGCTCACTATGGTCGACCAAGTAGCCTAAATCTGAGCGTGTCATATCAGCAGTGAAAGTTTGGGTTTTGCCAATGTCGTGCAAAAGCGCAGCGATTATCCCCAGCTCCCGCTCTTCTTTGTTAAGCGTTTTATCATTGGCAACCTGCTTGGCAACCTCAACTGAATGCACCAACAATCCACTTCGGTAGTTGTGATGATGATTCAAGCTAGCGGGGCATTGAATGAACTTAAACCCCAATTCATTGTTTAGCAGCACATTGGATAAAAAATCAGAAAGTGCAGGGGTGGTAATTGATTCGACCAACTCAATGAACTGTGCTAATACATGTGGGTAAGCACACCGTGCTACTGGCAGTTTATAGATATTGCTTATACGCCGCGTACTCAAATCACAAGGTTGAATAAATTTACAACGAAAATAGGGCATTTTTGACGCTGATATACACTGCGCTTCAATATCCACATAGGATTCCGGTTGAATATCCCCGTAGATGCAGGCTTGGTCAATGCAATATAATTGCGCATTGGCCGTGGCATCGGATAATGTAATTTGCACATAGGGTTTACCATGGATGTCTACTTTTGTGACAAAGCCCACGAGATAAAACTGGCCAATGAAGCGATTCACATTAAACATATCTTGCAGTCGGGTGAGTCTATTTGCTGTTGTCATTTAGTTACTTCCTTACATGTAATTAAAACACTAAGAATTGGCTTTGATTAGAGATTCAAACGCACTGCCATCCTGGCGGGTGAGATTAGGCACATAACGTGAATACACCGTGAATAACATCATGGTATTGGCATGACCTAATTGACGGGCTATCCACTCAGGGGATTCGCCTGCTGCCAACCATAGCGTGGCAGCGGTGTGCCGCGTTTGATAAGGCTTTCGATTTTTCAGTTTGAGCTCTTTAAGTAGGGGATACCAAATTCTGCGCGTGACGTTTCGATGTGCAAGAGGGTCGCCTTTAACATTACAAAACACATAACTGGACATGCTGCCTGTGGCCTTAAATTGGGTTTGCAGTGCATCAAAGACCATATCACTCATAGCAATATCACGGATAGAGGACTGGGTCTTAGCCTGTTTTTCTTGACGGCCATCGACGATGGTTTCTCGGATTTGAATTATCTTTTTGTCAAAATCCACATACTTCCATTTAAGCCCGTCAATCTCACCTGTGCGCATGCCGGTAAAAAAGCGTACCGTGTAATAGTTTTTATAGTCCGCGCGTACATTTTTTAATAGATGAAAGACTTCAGCGAGGGTAAACGGATGTACCTCAGGCGGGGAGTTTTTCAGTTGTGAAATGCCCCTGAACGGATTTTGTGAATCAAAGCGTATCGACGCTTCATTGATAATGGCGCGAAGCGTTGCCATTATTTTATTAATGCGACCATTACTTAATAAACGCTCTCCCTTAGATGTGGAGAGGGTACCAAGCCAGCCTCTAAAGTTTAGAATGTCATTGCGCCTGATATCGCAAATAGGCCTATCCGCAAACTTCGGCAATAAATAATTCTTAATTACGCTCACTTGGTTTTGCCGATGAGATTCACGCCATTGAATATCGTTTTCATCTAACCAAGTTTTTGTAAACGCTTTAAAGGTGACTACCGATTCAATTTCTGCACTGGAGCGCTTTTGTTTGGCCATTAAGGCCTTTTGGTCAAGACCGATGGTTTCAAACTTTTCGACATTTTTGGAATTAGGAAAGTGCTCTTTGATATCAAAAGCACCTTCCATCAGCGCTTTGTTTACCTGCTCAAGTTTAATCTTGGCGATTTTTCGATTGGTTCGAGACTCTTTAAGCCCCAGATGCTCTCGAAAACGAATACCATGATAGGTGAACTCAATGAGTAGAATTTTATTGTCTTTACGAACGGATAATTTAGCTAACATATCACTACCTCTTCTTACACCGGCATTGCAATCGCTGTGCTACTTTCTTGCACCATAGTCTTTTCAACTTCTTCCCAAATGAATAAGTATCGTTTACGCCCAAACGCACGGATATAATGCACCCCTTCAAATAGGTGTTTATCAACCAAATCATGTCGAATGGTTTTAGGATGAAATTGGATTCGCTCCGATAATTGTTCTGTGGTAATGTATGTTTTATTCATTGGCTATTCCTTCATTAAAGTGAATTGCTGTTCGTAATAATAAATATATGTTCAATATAATGAACATTTAAGTTTGTTGCAAGCTATTTATGCTTAAATTTAAATTGAAAGAATTAATTGCTCAGAAAGAGTTTGAAGAAAAGCGACTTGTAAGCGTCGCTGAGATATGTTCAAAAACAGGAATTGGCAGAACAACCTTATCTGCAATATTGAACAATAAAGGAAAGAACGTTGGGGTAGATAATGTTGATAAACTTTGTGAGTTCTTTGATTGTGAAATCCAGGAAATTCTTGAATATATAAATGAAAAATAGTCTCCTAATACAGTCGTTATAAAAAGACTGTCGGTAACTTCTTTATATAAGATTTTCAATTCAGGAGTGGTTCGTACTCTTACCTTATAAAGATTTACGGCATTTAATTGAATTTTAAGTTTAGATTAAATCAGCTTTGTATTCATCCAAATAAGAACTTTTTGTTCTGGGGTGTAGAAAATGTGTTTTCTTTGTTTCATGATACTGGCCTTTCATAATAAGGATAGTGTTGCAATCGCCAATTGAACTTTAGCTGTCACTCAGACTTTTAAGTTTTTCATCTGCAAGAGACAAAGTATTATTGATTTTTACTTTTTCGTATTTTTAAAGCATGCACGATTGGAGGGGTATCGATATTTTCAGGGATTATAGGATCTGCATCCGCTGGTATCGACATAAAGGCCAAATCATTTTCTCCTACCTCCCAGGCATCCACAATTCTTATGTCAGCCTTCTTTATCCATAAACTTGGTGGAGAAAACTTAGGGGAGTTACTATTTTCTTCAATAATTGCAGGAGCTAAGAAGTATTCATTTGCCCGTCCATACGCATCTATGAATCTGTCAAGGTTTTCGGAAGTAACAGGAGTCATTACCTTACCTCTTACTACAGTCATAAAAGAGCTTTTCTTACCCTTCAATGAAAGCTGCTTGACGTTAGGGGCTACTTGGAGTGCATAATGGCAAGGAGAAGATTTGTATATGCCTTTTACCAAAGTAATACAAAGCATATTTTCGTCGTCTTCATTTCCAAACTTTTTCTGCCAGCCTTTAAATATTTTCGTTGCTGATTCTTCGTCAGCAAACATCAATGCGATAACTGGAAGTTCTGCTGTCTTTTCTACTGTTCCTATAAAACCAGTACCAGCCCATTTAGCTTTATCCCACAACCTCTGGTTTATCACAGTCAATACCTTAGTGTCATTGTGCTTTGTTACTGTGAAATCTTGTTCTTCACTCGTCGAATCATAAACACTATTTGAGTGAAAAATATCATTCCTCCATGTAGTGGCACGCCTCAAACTAAACTTGCCTAAGTCACTGTGCTCCCAATCATTCCATGACATTTTGTAGTTGCCAGCCCCGACGTTATCTACCAGAACAGGTAAAAAAATTGATTGATTCATCCTCTCAATTGCCAAATCATTTACCATTAGTTCCTTCAATTGATTTTCTTCAACGTTAACAACTATTAGTCCGAAGATTTCACTAGCGATTTTTATAATGGATTCTTTATAATCAGAATTATGAACCAGCTTCAAAATATCCTCGCTTGGGAATGTTATAGATAAAGAAATTTCTCCTTCATCATTCTCTTGCCTTGCATAAGTAAGTCCCTTTTTGCTCTCGTCAATATCAATGTGGCACACGAACTCAGAAACATGAGGAAAAACACTATGTGTTAATGCTGTGGCAAAAATGCTTTCTACGACAGTAATCAAACTCTCAGCGAACAACGCAGCCGAACGTTGATTTGTATGAGAGACTTTCAGAGTCACTCCAATGACTGATGTTCTAATCTCGCAAAATTCACGCATCCCCCATTGAGTGACTGGAGGCAAATCTGAGTTTGCAGGCTGGTTAACCCAGCCAATACATAACTCTTCCAAATTACCCATTTCATTTACTTCAGCTCTTATCACCTCTTCATAGCCAAGAATATATAAAGCAGCCACCCAAGACACAGCTAAACCGCACTCATCAATAAATGAAGGTAAAGCCTCTAATTTCGAAAGGTCTTCATATGGTGTTTTTAATATTAGAATTCCCAATATAGCGTCTAAAAGTTGACTTTCCTCGTCTTCAGATTGCGGGTCAACGGGATTACAAAGCTTGTTTATTAAAAAAACCTTAAACTGCATCCAAAAGAAAATGATTGGAACTCTTCCTGACTTAACTTCTGTCCAGATTAGCTTGTTGATTACTCTTATTGCGATAGGCGGCAATTGATTGGTTTCGTCAAAATCTACTATTAATCTACTTAATGCAGTCAGATAGCAGCTTCTTGCTGACCAATTCAACCCAAAATTTTCATATGCTTGCGCTAGTCCAATTTGTGCAATTATAAAATCGTCTCTGTTTTCTTTTTGGGCTAACAACCTAGAAGCTTCACTAAACTGAATTAATGCTTTGTAGTTATTTTCAAGCCTTATACTCCTATACGCACTTTTTATAAGCATCGAGCCTTTTTTTGAGTTACTTATTCTCTTACTACTGACCTCTGTCGCTGTTTCCATTAACTCATCAAACTTGGATTGCTCGTCTAAGATGTCACATAGTTCATCTACATATCTAATAACCTTGCTTACAGGAACATCCATCATAAACTCAGCTGCTTTCAAAACATAAACCAGCTCTTCAAACCATTTATCTAATGGTTCATTTAGCATCATGCTTTTGGACAATCCTAAGAAGCTGAGCTCAATCAATGCAGTTAGGGATGCATTAGGCCGAGTTTTATCATCAGCGATGCACTGTAATTTTTTTGTTAGAACGCCATATCTTGCTTTGAGGTTTGCTTCTTCTTTATTAAGGTGGGAATGAATGAGAGCCGTTTGCAGCGTAATCCAAAGTGTTGCTAACTTTTCCAGTTCCCAAACGGAGTTTGCATCAATAACTGATTTTTCAAGCTCATCGTAAAGCTTACTCATCTTTCTAGCATCGTCATGCCACCAAAATGAAGTCCATGCATATTGATAAAGTGCTTTGTTAATGCAATTGGTAAGTTTATATTCCCGAGCTACTGAGAGCGCTCTTTCGAACCTACCCACGACTTCAACTTTCGGCTTTTCTATCTCCCTACTTAAAACCGCTGAATACAAACATTTTTCGAATAATTCAAAATACGTGGAGATGGAATTGTCAAATTCTTCTATCTCTTTTTCCAATTCCTCTAACTCTTGTGATTTTACCGAGTCATTTTTACCGAGCTTAAATTCTGATTTGTTTATATCTAAATCAAGGGTAGCAGCTGCCAAATCAAAACGCTCATTGTCGAAAACCTTATTTACAAGCCATGTTTTGTCTAAAATACGAACATCGATACTAAACTCTTCCGTTAGGGCGTCTTCTACTTCAGCCCGCTTCCTATCTGATACAGATTGGGAAGTCATGAAATAAATTAACTTATAATCTCTATTCGTAGATACGATTCCAGTGACATCACTTTTTACTTTTGAACGCCACTGAGCCTTTGCACTTATTGCAAAAGCCCAACGTTCCTGGCTGGCTTCGCGACCTATACCTTCGTACCACCTTATTGAAATGGAGTCGGCAACTGGGTAAGTTTCGGTATCAACTTTACTATCACCGCCCCCCGTTGGCCCAGTTTGAAAAATTAGATTGGGACACAACTCTTTTTCTGCTAAACGCCTGCAAAAGAATTCAAACTCTTTTTCTTGTGAACGTTCAGTAATCGTAGCGAGTTTGTACTCAAAAACGTCTTTAGGTAAAAATTGTAAAGCCCTATTACCTGAGTCCGAAAACTCATCAGGTCGCCTGATTTTCATAAAGTCTGATGGCCTGATGCTTTTAATAGCTTGTTTATAAAATTGTTTTTTGCTCATGCTACACCCACAAAAACGTTATAGTAAGTCTGCACAGATTTATTGGTTAGGTGCTTCATAAATCATGTGCTTATAGACAACAAAATTGTTTTTCATAATTTTTTGAACAGCCTTTTACCTCCATTTAAGCGCCTAAATGTTAGAAGCGCGATAATTTATGTTCTAGATTTTTGCAGCAAAATTTAATGACGATGGAACTTCCGATGTTTTGACATATCTAGTTCTGTTTGTAAAGGTAAGTTATCTGCAACTGAAATTATGCTTGGGCAGGGAGCGCAAATTTCTTCACGGATGTTTGAGTAAAGTGGTTAGTACCTTACGATTGAAGGTTTGATGCTTGTTGGTAGGCGTCACCTGTTGTAAGTATGGAACCGCCTCGTCCTCCAAAGCTATTGTATTACTTGCATCCAATGTCCAATATATCCAACTGCGACTTGTAAGGGAGTACAATCCGCGAACGTATGACAAGACTGGTCATAATAAAAGTTCGAGCGTCCGCTTTCCGTAGAAAGTGATCTATCAAGCATTCAAGATCCGCATAAACCGAAGGTCCGCTCCATGTCTATTGATGCCCGTGACTACTCGCTATTAGGCAACTTTTACGCTTAGCTGCCGTCATAAGTGAATGACTTAGCAATCATAAAGCTATATTATACCAATAGTGATTTATTTATATGCGAATTTTTGTACGCATATAAAAGGGTTCGCAAAATAATATAAGCATCGACAGCGCAGGCGCAGCAAGGGATAGCAGAAGTAATCCCAGTTTGATTAAAATTTGGTTGCGGATCTTAGGAGCCGCATCATTTAAATTTTATGGTTTCAATTAAGAAAAAGGAAATTCTGTGGCAGATATTTTAACTACAGTATCAACAGCAATAACTCTAGCGAGTCGCCTTCGAGAAATTGGTAAGAATATTGAGGACGCCGAGTTCAAAAATTTGCTAGCTGATTTAAGCCTCGAACTTGCTGATGCAAAACTAAAAATCGCGGATCTGGTTTCAGAAAATGCTTATTTAAAAGAAAAGCTGGATGAAGTGACTAGTGCAACGGGTGAACGTTGTCCAAGTTGCAATAACAGGACCTTCAAAATTATCTCCACACGCCCTCATCCGACTTTCGGACGTTTAGGTGCTAAGGAACGAGAATATAAGTGCTCTACCTGCGGCTTTGAAGAATCTAAAATGGTAGAGCCATAAAACAGCTGTTGGCGCTCACTGCGTTCGCTGGGACACAAAAATGGAACTTAAATTTCAGGAATAAGCATCGTGCTAGAGACCAGAAAAGTATTTATTGATACTCAGTCATTCGTAAAAGCCGGGCTTCACTTTGATGGCCCCGCATTTAAATCATTCAGGAAATACTGTGAAGCTAACGAGCTAGATCATGTCTCTACTAGTGTTGTTGAGCGTGAGGTAAAATCAAAGATTGAATCATCCGTAAAGGATGCGATAAGCGCCATTCAAACCTTTCGCAGGAAAGCTCGCATCCTTTCGTCTTTAGATGATGAGAAGATAAAGGGATTGTTTGAAGAGATTCCAGATGAGGATATTTATCAAAAATCGGCAGAGGTGTTTGAGGAGTTTATGAATGCTTGTTCTACAGAAATTGTAGAAGCAAAAGACGTTGACGCTGAAGAGTTATTATCTCTTTATTTCAATAGAGGAGCGCCGTTTGGAAATGCTAAGAAAAAATCGGAGTTCCCTGATGCAATCTCAATTTTATCATTGAAATCCTATCTTGAAGATGATGAAAAGATTTATGTGGTATCAGATGATGGAGATTTAAAAGCGTATTGCGACAGTAATCCGAACTTTATTTCGGTTGATTCATTAGACAAACTTCTGGATATCTATACAACTCACAATACCGTAAGGCACGAACAGGTTAAACAGTACTTTATTGCAAACGAAGCAGCTATAAAGCTAAAAATCACAGAGTTCCTAGAAAACTGCGAGGTATACAACTCTTCAACTTGGGAGGATGCTGAAGTTGATGATGGTTTATCTGTTTTAAATCTAGGCGATATTGATCCATCAGTACTATATATAGACGATGAAGAAAGCCAAATTACCTTCGACATAGAAGTAGAGTTTGAAGTAACTGTTACAGGACCAGATTTTAACAATGGCATATACGACCGCGAAGATGGCCGAATGTATGCGTTTGATAGCACCTCAAGGACAGAAGTGATATCCACCACATTCACCGTCGAAATATTCTTACACTATGAGTTTATTGAAGGAGTTTTAGAAAATGCTGAGGATGACGGTCTTTATGTGGCAGGAACATCCGGTGGCATTGAGGTTTCTATTGAAGAAAACGGTCATGATTGGTACTAAAAATATAGCAAGCAAGTCAATTCGGGCTTCGCAAGCTCGCGACTGTTAAATAAGTGATGAATTTCCGCTCGTTGTCAGAACCGGACCAATAAAGCAGATCGTACATTGATCACAATACAAACATTTCCTAGCTTTCTAAGCAATAATTAATTCGCTCGATACCGTCAAACAGAGCTCGTAATTTACTTCACGTAAACTGCTCACTTAAGCCTTCGAATAAAAAAATATTGGAATTTTGGCGGAAGTCAAAAATTGAAATAAAACTTACTTTTTGCAATTAAGTTCGGTTAAATTTTTTAAAAATTGCGTTGATTGTATTTATTTAGCAAGCTATAAAATTAATTCAATTCAAAAATCTTTGCTCAAAAAATTACAGAGCAACAACTTAATACAAGCACAAAAATACCATTTTCACGTGTTTTTAACGGTGCAAATAAGATTGGTCTATAAGCCAATAATGACGTGGAGTAGAGTGGTGTGCTTGCACGGATTTGACACGTTTTTGCCACGGATTCGGCACGGATTTGACACGTTTGAAGTCCGCAAATTAAAATTCGGTTGAAAAAATTTTATTGTTAAATTGCTGTATGTGTTGAATTTAAAGGGCTGGGGCAGATGGTGGACGCAGCAAGGCTTGAACTTGCGACCCCCGCCTTGTAAGACTTAACCTAAAACATCCACACCACGAAACTTTGGTAAAAAACGTCCTTCTCAAAAATGATGACAGCGCGGTCGATAGAATTCACGCGATTCTGCTTATAACTTATCGTCTACGGAATAATTTATTTCAAGGTGTTAAAGATATTCAGCATATAGAAAGACAGAGTGATAATATCAGATATGCTGCTGAGGTACTCAAAACCGTTCTCGAAGCGAGTGGACGATTCGTCTACCACAACGCGGAGCTGTATCGAAGCTTCAACCAAGAAGCGCTTCAAACAAATATTGTGGATGGCCTCTAATGGTAGTTTAGGAAAGCGAAACATTGCAATTATACGTATGTTATTTGGCTCGGGAATACGAATAAACGAAGTTGTAAAGTTAAAAGTGTATGATTTGCTCCGAGAAACAAATGAGCTTCGTACCACATTTTCATTCCTGCGTCCTATACCAAAACAGTTAAATCTAATGCAGCTTACATACTTGCAAAATCTCACATAAAAGCTATTGAAAACTGGATAGACGAAAGGTTAGAACAGAAGGTTTGCGTGGTCGATAATGCTGAATTTAGAGGATTAAATCCTGATTGGCCATATTCGCAATAATAAAGAAACGGAAGTCATGGCGTACAATGGCTTTTCGAGACAAGAAATACACTGACATCGATGGCAATGTGTTTTTCTTGTTGTTTTATGCCCTAAAAGTGACCGCTTGAAGCTCATAATACAATACTACACCACGGCAGCAATTTTTCTCTAAAGTTAAAATTTTTATTACTAATCAATAGTATACATTTACTTTTAGTGACGGTTAATGAGGCGCGACGCGGCGGCGAGCTATCCTTCCGGCGGTAACTCATAACTCGGCATCGAGTAGGTACGCAACGCTCGGAGTAACAACGTTACTGTGCTAACATCTATATTGTTAAAATCGTATTCGTTAAAAAGAGCATGTTGCTTGGCATGTGCAATAAATGAGGTTGGCTCACTGAAAAGACTTCTTGCGTCTGAAATGGTGTCTGAATGCGCTGTTAGTTTTTCCCAATAGAAGGCGATAAATAGCATTAACTTCAATGCTTCCTCGTCATTAATTAGCAATGGCTCGCTGGACTTAGAAAACGCAACTACATTATACAAGCGCACTAGGCTACGTGGATTGTTAATATTAAAAGCTCTGGCGCAGTTTATGAATTGTTCAAATTCATACTCATTGGTCGTCAAAAAATCTTCGCTACCAATATCTCGACCCTCGTCAACAGCTAGAGTTGACTTGCCATTTGTTATAATTGATGTTGGCCTTTCATATACGGAAAGGGCGCTAGGCTGAGGACCATCTGTAGGTACAGCTCCGCCTTTTAATTCACCGCCGGCATCATTCAATCCAAAAATCCTATTTCGGACAAAGAGTGCTAAGGCCTCTTCGTCAGGCTCTGATAACGATATGGATATTTGAAACAGCTTACCTAGATAGTGTCTTGCCAACTCGAAGGCTTCCTTATTGGTCAAAGTTTCTAATTGTTGTAAGTACTTATTGGCTACGGCGCGAATAAGGATCTGAAAATCCACCGCAAAAATAACTGTTACCCCCTTTACATCCACAATAAGCTGTGCAGCTTCTAGGGTTTGAACGATAACACGGTCTGAACACCGATCTAAGTCGTCGATAACAATAACGTACTTGTTTTTACTCTTTTGAAAAAGCTCGCCTTTATATGACGCCAACACTGCAGCTAACGTATCTTTCATGGTACACCCAATACCGATGTGTTGATTAAAATCAGGTTGCTGAGTAGCCTGTCTTAGGATTGATGTTAAGTAATTAGACTCCAATAATTTTTTTCGAAAGATGGCGGCAGTAACTAATACTCCGGCCAAACCTGAAGGAAAAAGTATCAGGTACGGGGAGTTTCTAGCTGCATCAGTTGGTAAATTATAAAGACTTAACGCAGACCATATTGCGGCTAGCAAGCTCACTATAAAAATGAACAGCGCTATAAATGCATCCATACCTAGCTTTTGTCTGTTGAGCTGATACCATGTTCGGATGGTTAGTATCGTGCGAGGGAAGAACCGGAGCTTGTTGAACAAATGGTTGAGAATAAACTGTACGATAGAGGCAGACATGTGCTGGCTATGAGACTCTCTCCAGGCATTAAAGTTGATGAATTCTATCAATGAGCCTTTGGTTAATCGTTGTTCTAAGAAACGGACAACCGTGCTTTTACCACTACCCCAATCGCCAAATAGACCGATGATCAAATGATTTGTTTTACTTTTTCCATCTGGGTTGTTATTACTATCGCGGTCTCTTAGTATCGTTGCTTGAATACTATCAACAATGTGGTGCCGATTGAGATAGTCTTGGACTGAAACCTTATCATCGAGAGCATTCGCAAACTTGTCTGCAACATCATTAGCGGCTGATTCAGCTGTCGGCTCCGCTTCGGTAGTAGGCCATTTGTTTATGTCACGGTTTGCCAACGCTGAAAAGGTTTGGAAATCTTTAATGGGGGTAATTTTGTCTGCCTCACCTTTGCGCCGTGTTGCTGCTGTCACGTAGTTCGCAAACACCGCAAACCGGCCTTCAAAATTTAAGATATCTTTCCAAAGCAATTCAGCCCTAAAATTTTCTGTATATCCGACGAGTGGTACTGCAATTGACAACAATTCACAGAGTGCCTGTTGAATAGGTGCTGCAACACTATGAACGGCCCCATTACCGCTCACTGGCTTAAGCGACTCGCTAAAGACTTCTGCTTCGTCCAAATTTTGGTTGGCTTGGGAAACTAGGGCGCTCCACTCAATGGGCTTATCTCGAAAATCGTGAGTGATCATCACGGGGATGCGTTGTCGGCTGCGCTCTCGATCGTAAATAAACGGTTCTCGAATAAATGGTATAACACCCAAACAATGAATGTGTCCACTGCTTTTAATATCTGAAGCGATGTAGATTATCGCAGTGTCGCCAGGCCTTATAGACCGTGTATGTGCATCGGTGCCGTGCAACCAGAAGGCGTATCTACCGACTCTTACTTCATCTAACCATTTAGCGCCCGCGTGCTCCGGCTTTGCATACAACAACCAACAATTACCTGTACTACTTGTTCGTGGGGTGGTCTCACCCCCTTTAACAGCGGCCGCCTCCATGTGATTTTCCCTTAATTACTATGTTAACTATTGTTTTGTTGAAATTATTAAATTTAATATTAGTACAGGAAAATGAAATGTCAGGTTTATCGTGAAAAAATTTGATAATCAAAGAGCTTGTTAGATATAAGGTGCTCAAAGAAAGCTATTTTATGTATGTTTTGGCAAAAAAACTCTTTTTTGCATATACTAAAAGTAGCGCGGTAACCCACACATGCTGCTTTCAAATGTTGGTAGTTGTTTGGCGATAGCATTTATACGACACAATCTAAACTATCGAACAATAGAGATATGGAATTTAATTTGATGATGGAACAGCAAAAAACAAGTAATATTTTCTCGCCTCAAGAGCTGTTTTCTTATTCAGGGGCTGAAGATTGTCGGCTACAGTCAGTACTAGATGAAAAATTATATCTTTCTAAACCAATAGTTTTTAATGATGTAAATGAACTTAGCTTAAAATATTCGTCTAGCGGATTACTTGAAATAAATGAAAAAGATTTATTTCGAGCTTTTTTAACCATTTACGATAAACCGTTTCATGAACTCCATGATAACTACTTACTTAATGAAGAAATCCATACATTCATGTTGAGGTTTTTTAAAACACAACTAGAGCTTACAAGCGAACCTATTCTAGCAACAACAAGAGATATCATGGAGCGTATTCACCAAAGACTTAATGGAGCATTAATCAAATGTTTTATTCCGCTTAAAAACAATTCGTTAATGTGGGCTCATTATGGTAATGAGTTCCAAGGAATTTGCGTGCACTATGAACGCAAAATAACAATTCTTGGTAACAACAAAAAGTTTTTTAGGAACATAGAATATTCTGATCGAAAGGTACAGTGCTCACTAGTTGATGTACTTTTCAAATCACATGAATTGTTTTACAAGCTGTTATTAACCAAACATACGGATTGGAGTTATGAACGCGAGGTTCGCTATTGTGAGTTCCCAGGTGATGAGCACATGAATCAAAAAAAGGGCAAATTGGTCCCGATTCCCAGCGCGTTAAAGGCAACGGGCGTAACATTCGGGACTCATTGTGCCCCTGATTTCATAGTCAAATGGGCGACAGAGATTTTAGAACATGGCCTAAAGTGTTTCTATTTACATGGTTTCCATAATCCGATCGATTTGGATAGCTCTTATTTAATCAACAATGGTAGGCGAATCCGTGAGATTTGGGAGCGAAACCGAAATGGAATGGCGCATAAAATTGAGTAACCCAATTCTTAGAGTGGAAAACTTGTGAATTTATCCCTTCAATCCCCTAATCAATCAACCCAACAAATAGCAGGGTTGCCATAGTATTAGTTTCACAACCAGTTGCACGGGTAGTATCTGGCTATTATTAGAACGGTGGGACTTTGGCGGTTTACACTTATTTTGCTTTACCTTTTCGGCTATTTCGTCTACCTCTCATTCCTACTTATCATCTGATTTCCCAATCGCTATTTTTGTTTGAATTTTTAGTCTCGAGAATGCACAGCGTTTTGATTGTCCATTGGGATGGCTATGAGTGGATAGACTAAGCGTTTTATGATTTTATGAGTGGTGTTAAGGTAACTCAGTTGGGTCTTGCAACAGCACGTCGAACCGAGTCAGAATAGTTTTTCTAAGCAGGGCAAGAGTGAGATGAGTTGCTTGTGCGTCTTCTAGTTAAGTCTGTTAAGGATTTTTCATTCGCTTTCATAAGTTTCGGCTTATCAAAAAAATAAAGGTTACGATCACTTGCCTCTAACTTGTGAATTTAAAACGGTATGTCTACAACAACAACGATATTTTCACGATAAGGCGCTAAAAGTGCTAACAATTTCTGAGGTGAATCATCAATTTTATCATGTACGAGGACATTGTTTTCATTATCGATAATGCAAACGTAAAGTAATCTTGTGTGTAAATCGATTCCATGACAGTAAGGATGTGTATTAGTACAGAAGTTCATTGAGCTTTCTACGTTTGGTTTGGTTGCCATCTCAGGATAAACTCAAATTTATCTGAGGAGGAGGCTCAATGAGTATCAATCTGCTGTAGTCGCTCGCGGGCTCGCTGGGATCAATGAAGACAATTGTACAATGACCACAAAACAAAAATTTCCTAGCTTTCTAGACAATAATTTATTCGCTCGATACCTTCAAACAGAGCTCGTAATTAACTTCATGTAAACTGCTCACTTAAGCTTTCGAATTAATCAATAGTGGAATTTTGCAGGAAGTTAAAATTGAATTAATAACACAC
>NZ_JBLWFH010000025.1:0-21067 GCF_050306235.1 Glaciecola sp. 1036
AGAAGTGAAACGTATTTGCGGCGATGGTAGTGTGGGGTCTCCCCATGTGAGAGTAGCACATCGCCAGACTCCCAATTCAGAAGAAGCCCTAGTCGAGAGACTGGGGCTTTTTTTATGCATAAAAAACAATGGAGCCGTAGTGCATTAATTACACTGCTCTGTAACCCAACAAGCATCAAGCCTCCGGCCATGCAAAAACAAAGAACTACGACTCCATTATTTAAATCACGGGATAGCAACAATGCACTACGACTCCATTGTTAGTGGGGGGTGCTAGGCGTTGACGTTCGTGGGATGTAGGGGCTTAAAAAAATGAACTACGGCTCCATTTTTGTTAATGTATTAGGGATTCTTTTTATTTTGGTATTTAATTGAATGAATAATGTTGTTTATTGTTTTGTGGTTTTAGTATTTTTTCTTTTTTCAAAATTTTCTAGTGCTGGCGTTGGCGATTTGTCACAAGCACAGTTAACTGCAATAGGTGAACAAATATTTCGTAACGAAACAGGTGGAAACGATAAATATTTGGTTGCTTGGAATGACAATGAAGACTTTGCATCCTTAGGTATAGGGCATTTTATCTGGTTCCCCGAAGGGCTAAAAAGCCCTTTTACAGAAACATTTCCAGATTTATTGCTTCACATGAAATCCCAAGGTATTTCTTTGCCAGAATGGTTAAATGATAATGCGGATTGCCCTTGGAGCTCAAAGGTAGAATTCATGTCTGAACAAGCTAAAATTCAAAAAGCTGAACTAAAATCTCTTCTAAAATCGACGTTTTCAATACAATTATCGTTTATTACTAAAAGAATGCAGGCTGCTTTTAACAAAATAGCGATTCAATTACGCCAAGATCAGAGCGATCTGTTTAAACAAAGGTACAATGCGCTTCTTAGTAGCCCTGAAGGTATTTATTCACTAGTTGATTACATCAACTTTAAAGGCGAGGGAATCTCTCCTAATGAAAGGTACGAAAATCAGGGGTGGGGATTACAACAAGTTTTATTATCAATGGATGATAATACTCAACAAGCTTTTACCAAGGCATGCAAGCAAGTGCTAACCAACAGAGTTAATAATTCCCCTCAAAAAGAAAAGGAATTGAAATGGCTACCTGGTTGGAAAAAACGTTGCGATACCTATTCAAATAAGAGTTTTAACTAATATTTTCACTTAAGTTGTTTTTGCAACAAATCGTTACATAATTACTCAGCATCAAAGTGTTAAATTTAGGATACTTACATAGATTGCCTTATTAATAATCAAGAGGACTCTATGAGTAAGCAAAAAATGTTTGGGTTAGTAGGTTCAGCACTATTAACCTTATGTGGTAGTTTTAATGCGATTGCTGAAGATATTGATATCGCATATGAAAAATTTCAGCTTGATAACGGACTAACGGTTGTTGTGCATGAAGATCGAAAGGCGCCAGTAGTAGCTGTAGCGGTTTGGTACAAAGTTGGTGCGAAAGACGAGCCGGATGGCCAAACGGGTTTTGCACATTTATTTGAACATTTAATGTTCAACGGATCTGAGAACTATGACGATGAATGGTTTGGTCCGTTGCAAGAAGCAGGGGCAACCGGACTTAACGGTACGACAAGTTTTGACCGTACAAATTACTTTCAAACCGTCCCAACACCAGCGCTTGATCGTGTTTTGTGGATGGAATCAGATCGCATGGGCCACTTTTTAGGTGCTGTGACTCAAGATAAGCTGGATGAACAAAGAGGCGTGGTTCAAAATGAAAAACGCCAAGGTGAAGACCAGCCATACGGTAAAGTTTTTCAACGTATTTTCTTAAATTTATTTCCTAAAGGGCATCCTTACTCTCATTTACCAATTGGTTCAATGGATGATTTAAATGCGGCTTCTCTTGAAGATGTTCAAAATTGGTTTAAACAATATTATGGTGCCGCTAACGCAATTCTCGTACTAAGTGGTGATATTAATGCTGAGCAAGCTAAGCCGCTCGTAGAGAAATACTTTGCAGACATTGAATCAGGTCCAGCATTAACTAAATGGGAATCTTGGGTACCAAAACGCAAAGAAAACTCTCGTGAAGTTATTCAAGATAAAGTACCTCAAACCCGTATTTACCGTGTCTGGGTTTCTCCAGAAGACACAGATCCTACTTCAACGGATCTTTATATTGCAGCTAGTGTTCTAGGTAGCGGCAAAAATTCTCGCATGTACAAAGAGCTAGTATATGATCAACAGATCGCTACTAGTGCATCTGTGTTTAACATGGAATTACAAATGGCATCGGTTTTTGGTGTCATCGTAGATGTTAAGCCAGGTCAAGATCCTGCTACTGTTGAGAAAGAAATGGATAAAATCATCGATAATTTCTTAATCAACGGTCCAACTGAAGAAGAAGTTAAGTTAGTTTCGACCAAAACAAAAGCGGCAACCATTCGTGGTCTTGAACGTGTTGGTGGGTTCGGCGGTAAAGCTGATACGCTAGCTAAAGGTGAAATGATTGCTGGGGATCCTAATTTCTTCAAACAAGAATTAGAAGAACTTGATCAAGCCAATGTGAAAAATGTATTAAATGCAGCCAGAACTTGGTTAGGTGACGGTTGGCATCAAATTACTGTTGTTCCTTTCCCTAAATATGCGGCAAAGGGTGAAGGTATTGACCGTAGTACTGGCATACCAGATATTACATCAGAAACGCAATTAACATTCCCTGACATTCAAACGTCTACATTAACAAATGGTATTAACGTTGTGTTAGCAGAGCGCTCGACCATTCCTGTGGTCAACGTAGCTGTTCAATTTGATGCGGGTTATTCTGCTGATGCTGGCGGTAAACTTGGATTAGCGAACTTTACCAGCCGTATGTTAGATGAAGGCGCAGGTAAATATGACGCATTGGCATTGTCTGCAGAGCTAGAAAAACTTGGTACTAATTTGTTTGTAGGTTCAAACCTAGATACAACTACAGTTAGAATGTCGATGTTGAAAGAAAACGCTGGTGCTTCTTTAGCGATATTAGGCGACGTACTTCTTCGTCCTACGTTCAGTGACGAAGAAATCGAGCGGCAGCGAGCGTTAATTCTAAATGACATTGCTCAACAAAAAGTACGCCCAATGTCGATTGCCTTAACTGTACTTCCGCCTCTTATTTATGGTGAAGACCATGCTTATGGTTTGCCTTTTACCGGCACAGGTACAGCAGAAGATGTGGCCACTATCACACGTGATGACTTGGTTGCATTTAAAGACACTTGGATGGGGCCAAACAACGCCACTATATTTGTTGTTGGTGATACCAGCATGGAAGAAATCAAACCAAATCTTGAGAAAGCCTTTGGTCAATGGGAAGCAACAGGCAGCAAACCAAGCAAAAAGGTTGAAACTGTAGCCTTACCTGAAAAATCAAAAGTGATTATTGTAGATAGACCTGGATCTCAGCAATCTTTGATTCTAGCCGCTCATTTAGCACCCTCTACTGGGGCTGAAAACAATATCGCGATTGATGCAATGAACCAGACCCTTGGTGGAGCTTTCACTGCACGAGTAAACATGAATCTGCGTGAAGATAAAGGTTGGGCCTATGGTGCCTACACTTTCCTTCAGGATGCAAAAGGTCAAAGACCCTTTATGGTCTATGCGCCTGTACAGACTGATAAGACTGGTGCATCTCTTTCTGAATTAATGAAAGAATTGGTTGCTTACAAAGGTGATAAACCACCTACGGAAGATGAGCTTGAACGTGCAAGATTAGACAGCACGCGTTCTTTGCCTGGACAATTTGAAACGGCAGGTTCTGTAATCGGAAGCCTATTATCAAGCGAGCGTTTCGGTAGAGAATTCAACTATCCAGAAACGCTGGTAGAGAAGTACAATAGCCTTTCTGTGAATGATTTAGAAAAAGCCGCAGCAGAAGTGATACATCCAAATAAACTAACTTGGGTGATTATCGGTGATGCTGAGAAAATCAAACAAGAAGTAGAAGAAGCTTTGGGAACTCCAGAAATTCGCTCTATGGATGAGTTGTAATAAACTAGACCTAAAGGCTAGCAACTTGCTAGCCTTTTATTTTTTTAATCCCTTCAATTATTGCCACGCAAACACCTCCCGCAACAATACCAAATATAGCCACTGCGATTAAATCAATGCTACTGGCTAATAACCAATGCATTGTTAACATCTGTTGAAATGCTTCTTGAATATGATGTAAAAATCCTATGCTGTGAATAATAATGCCGCCGCCAACGAGAAACATGGCCGCAGTACCTACAATAGACAGCAAAACCATTAATTTAGGCGCAATAATAAGAATACTTCGACCTAAACTGCGTTGTAGTGTATTGAAGTTACCAGAAACAGATTTACGCAGAAGCCACAAGCCCATATCATCAAGCTTGACAATTAATGCCACTAATCCATAAACACCGACAGTAAAAATAATTGCTAGAAAGCTTAATACAGTTACTTGGGTGGAAAATGAAGATTCCTGTACTGTACCTAAAATAATCACGATGATTTCAGCGGAAAGCACAAAATCGGTTTTTATCGCGCCTTTTATTTTTTCCTTTTCCAGAGCTACGACATCAATATCGGGATTGGTCAAAATATCCATGTGATGATTCGGCCCTGCTTTATGAAGAAATTTTTCCACTAGCTTTTCGGCCCCTTCGTAACAAAGGTACAAACCACCAATGACAAGTAAAATATTAATTAACCAAGGCACAAAATACGAAATCAAGAGCGCGCTGGGCACCAAAATTATTTTGTTTAAAAATGAGCCTTTGGCGACCGCCCATACCACAGGCAATTCTCGTTTTGCGGTGACGCCTGACACTTGCTCGGCGTTTAGTGCCAAGTCGTCGCCGAGCACGCCTGTCGTCTTTTTTGCTGCTACTTTCGACAAAATTGCGATGTCATCTAGCATGGTAGCGATGTCATCTAATAACGTAAGTAAAGTTGAACCTGCGATGGCCGTATCCTCTTCTAAAATGGCTAACCCAATTACTCTGGCAAGGAAGTTTGTGCAAATCAAGCAAAACCTTGTCCCAACGAGAATGAACTTTCGTGATTAAATTGTTACAAAGCATTAATACATAATTAATTTACCAAATAAAATTCATTAACTATCGGATATTTATAATAAAATAACCAAATAGATCGGACATGCTGATATTGCTGTATAAGTAGTGTAATCAGCCTTGATTCGATTATAATTTAAACTCTTAAAACCAAGAGACACCCTTAGTGTGTCCAAGCGGATAACCCATTGCAATGGCTCGCATATTTACCAAAACCTTTGCAATGTAGCTGTATAGTGTTATCGATGAGAACTCATGCTAGAACTAAAAAATATTATAAAGTCATTTCAAAATGGCGAAGAAATTGTAACGGCAATCAATAATGTCAGTTTGACCATAGAAAAGAACGAATTCGTGGCTATCATGGGAAGTTCAGGTTCAGGCAAATCGACACTAATGAACGTTTTGGGTTGTTTGGATACGCCAAATTCAGGCGTGTACAAACTTAACAATACAGACGTTGCATCAATGACAGACAGCGAATTATCTCGCGTGCGCAATAAACACATAGGTTTCATTTTTCAAACCTTTCATTTGTTGCCAAAACTCGACGTGGTTGCCAACGTGAAACTACCGTTGCGCTACTCCGACGTTTCAGAAGAAGAAGCAGATAAAAGGGCAAATGCACTCATTGATAGGGTGGGTCTGTCTCATCGTAAACATCACAAACCCTTTGAAATGTCAGGCGGTCAACGTCAACGTGTCGCTATCGCGAGAGCTCTGGTAAATCAACCGTCCGTAATTTTGGCTGACGAGCCTACAGGTAACCTCGACAGTAAAACCTCCCATGAAATTATGGAACTATTAACCGAATTACATCAGCAAGGGCAGACGATAGTCATGGTGACCCATGAAGATGATATAGCTGAATTTGCTCAACGGGTTGTCCGGATGAAAGACGGAGTGATAATCAATGAATAAATTTAACTTCATGCATAAGGTAATGGTGGCAGCTTTATGTATGATTAGTCTAACGGTTCAAGCTAACGACTTGCTGTTGACTGGACGCATAGGGTCTTCGGCAAAACAATTAGTAAACTCACCTCAAGGTAGCCGTTGGCAAATTCAAATTCAGTGGATGGAAGAAGAAGGTAAAGTCGTGCAAAAAGGCGATCCAATTATCGTCTTTGATGGGGCAACAGAACAAAACCAACTATTAACAGCCCAAGAAAATTTAGACCGTCTGGAGCTGGAATACAAACAGCTAGAACTTGAACAAGAACAAAAAGTAATTGATGCAGATGGTGCCCTTAGAGTGGCAAAAATGCGTGTCGACAAAGCGCGTATTGAAGCATCAGTCCCTGATGGAGAAGTCAGTGCTTATGACAAAGGACAATATGAGTTAGAACTGCAACGAGCACTATTAGAACAAGTAAAATCAGAGGAAGCTTTGGCTCGCGCAAAACAAGAGCGTGAAGCAGAAATGACTAAAAAACGCGTTGATATTATGCAGACTAAAGACCAAATAGAGTATTTAGAAAACATAATGTTAAAGCTGCGAGTTGAAGCGCAATTTTCTGGACCTGTAAGTTATGCAATTCATCCTTGGACTGGCGAAAAGGTTGCTGCAGGAATGAATGTGCGTCCGGGCTGGACGATTATGGATGTGCAATCTACCAATCAGTTTCAAATTGAAACCTGGATCCATGAAATAGACGCCGTTGGCTTAGTTGAAGGTACAAAAGTACTAATTACCTTAGATGCTTTTCCCAACAAAAGTTTTTCAGGCACCTTGTCAGAAATATCAAAACAAAGTGAAAGCCGTCCCAATTGGAGTAAAAGTGCTTACTTCCCAGCAATTATTACCTTTGATTCAGATATTTCATTGGATTTATTACCCGGTATGAGCGTACGTTTGTTACTGACAGAACAAGCCATTGCTGAGGCCAAAAATACTAAAGGTGGCAACAATGTTTAAGGCAAATCTTAAGTTTTTATTAGTGTTATGTGCTTTGCTTGGACTTACAGCCTGTGGTGAAGAAGAAAACCTAACTAAAACTACTAAAGAATCCGTTGAAAGGGCGGTTACGGCACCGGCAGAGCTGGTATCTTTGCAAGAAGTGTCTATTTCGCCACCGAATATTCCTCGTACTTGGGAATACAAGATTGAATTTTTGGCCAGAGAAAACTCTATTGTTAAAGAAGGGGATTTGGTGGTTAAGTTCGATGCTCAAAGCTTAAGAAATGATCTTATCGGCAGAAACAGTGAGCTAGAGGCGCAAATAAAAGAAGCTGAACAAATAAAGTTAAAAAATAATGCCGAATTGGAGCAATTGACATTAGATCTAGCTGAAGCTAAGAAAAATATGAATATTGCCAAACGCAAAGTCGAGATTACTGACGTTTCTCGATCAGAAATCGAACGTAAAAAGCAGCAAGCGGAATTTAAAATTACCACAGAGTTATACAATCAAGCGATTCAGCGAGTTGAGCAGCATAAAACCGCCATGGTAATAAGCGAACAAGTGCAACAAGCTAAAATCGAAAAAGCCAAATTTAGAGTCGAGCAAATCAACGACAGTATTGCCAAACTTAGCATAACAGCGCCTAAATCAGGTATGGTCACTCTGATCCCTGACGGTGAAGACGAGAAGCCAGCTATAGGTGATACTGTGTTTATGGGTCGCCGATTAATGTCGCTACCAGCACTCGATAATATTGCTGTAAAAGTAGAATTTGATGAATCTGTTACTTCACAAGTACAACTAGGTGACGAAGTAAGGGTCACCTTAGTCGCTTTTCCAGAAAAACCCTTTAAAGGGCGCATTACTGAATTAGGTCAGGCGTATCGGTTTAAATCTCAGAATAACCTTAAAGTCGTATTTGATGCATGGGTAACGCTAGATCAAATGGACTTGGCTATCATGCGTCCAGGTATGAAGGCTACAGTTGAATTGGCAGGTGACAAAGCATGAAGTTCGTTTTACCACTCACATTAGCTGCGTTTTGTTTGTTAGGATGCAGTGAAGCGCCACAAGAATCTATTCCGACTTATCAAGTAAAAGCCTCTGATTTTAGTATTCAAGTGTCTGGTTTCGGGGAAGTAGAAGCTGCCCAATCGCAAAAAATTCTAAGTCCAGGCCGCCAACCTATGACCTTGGCATGGCTGAAAGATGAAAATTCTTATGTTGAAAAAGGCGAAGTTATCGCGCGTTTTGATGCTGAGCGTATTCAACGAGATAGCCGAGAAGAAGAATTCGAACTGTTGAAGCTTGAACAAGACATTTTAAAGAGTATTGCACAGCAAAGAGAACAAAAACAGGAAGTATCTTCAGATCAAACCTATGTAGGACATGAATTTGAATTTGTGGATAGGTTCGCAATAGATGATTTACGCATCTATTCCCAGTTGGAAATCATAGATACTCTTGCCAATAGAGACTTTTTAGAAGCAAAAGACGGCTTCCTTGATTGGAAAGAACACAGTATTGACGAAGAACACGATAGCCAAATGGCTGTATTGGATATTCGTAAATCTGGTGTGGATGCTAAATATCAAATGTTAAAATCTGCCCTTTCTAGTTTAGAGGTAGTCTCGCCTTATGCTGGCTTACTGGTATATGAAAAAGATCGTAGAGGTGAAAAACCTTCTGTGGGACAAACCATATTTCCCGGGCGAGCAATTGCACAAATTCCAAATTTAGAAAACATGCAGGCCAAGATTTATGTGCAAGCCAACGATGCTATAGATTTAGAAATTGGTCAGACTGTTGATATTCAACTTGATGCTTATCCTGATCGAGAATTCACCGGCAAGTTAACCAATGTGTCAGGTTTTCCTCGTACTATTGAAAGAGGTAATCCAGTGACTTATTTTGAATTGACAGCGTCATTGGATCAGCAAGATAAATCTATTATGCAACCTGGTCGCAAATTGAGCGCAACGATTTTTGTAAAAGCACCAAGTGAAACCATAGTTGTTCCGATTCAAACCTTGCATCACCAAAATGGCAACACCTATGTGTATTTAAAAGATGGCGACCATTTTGTTAGACAAGAAGTCTCAAGTGGTCGTAAAAATCTGTATGTGGTTGAAATTACTCAAGGACTGTCCCAAGGTGATGTTATCGCCCTTAGCCAGCCTGAAGCTAACAAAGTGAGACAAGGTTAATGTTGTCAATTGCTCATTATAAAGTGCTGATTGCGGATGCAATCCAAGAGTTATCATCTCAAAAACTCAGAACATTTTTAACCTTATTAGGCATGATTTTCGGTGTGGGTGCTGTTATTGCCATGCTTAACATTGGCGAAGGCGCAGAACGCGAAGCGTTGAAACTTATTGATTCTATGGGCGTAAATAACATCATAGTGAACGCCAAAGAATATGAAAAAGAAGAATTAGTTGAGATTCGTGAAGAGTCGTTAGGATTAAATTTAGGTGATGTTCATGCGGCACTAGCCACCTTACCCTTTGTAGAAGGTTACAGTGCATCTAAAAATATTGAAATGCATGATGTATACAGTGACTACGCAAAAAGTGATGCACGCGCAATTGGGGTAACCACCTCTTATTTTGAAAATGGAAATTTAACCATTAATCAGGGGCGTTTACTCAGTGATGAAGACAACAGAAAAATAGCTCAAGTGGCAGTTTTAGGCGCAGATGCGGCCAATGAATTGTTTCCCGATTACATCAACGACAAAACGCAAATTCTTGGCAAATACGTAAAGGTTAATCATGTATGGCTAAAGGTAATTGGTGTGCTAAATGCACCAGAGGGCAATAAAAACGAGTTTCAAGGGGTGCAAATAGGCGGTGACCGCTATCGAATCTTTGTGCCGTTAAAGACCAGTACACAAAAATTTGCTAGCGATACCCTTGCCAGCGAACTTGATAATATTAAACTCAATATTGCAAAAAATACTGACCCTGTGATTGCAGCAAAAGCCATTAATCGTCTTATAAGTTTACGCCACGGCGAACTTAATGATTATGAGTTGATAATTCCTGCTGCTCTTTTAGAACAACAAAAACAAACGCAACAAATATTCAATATCGTTATGGCTTGTGTTGCAGGTATTTCCTTGTTGGTGGGTGGCATTGGCATTATGAACATCATGTTGGCGAACGTGATGGAAAGAACCAAGGAAATTGGTTTATTACGAGCAGTTGGCGCAACTCAACAAGATATCCGATTACAGTTTATCGCCGAGAGTTTCACTATTTCTGTGATGGGCGGTTTGTTAGGCATATTTTTTGGTTTGGTCTTATCAGAAATCATCGGCTTTTATTCAGGTTGGGCGGTATCTTGGTCACTACCTGCCATTGTACTTTCATTAAGTATTTGTATGTTTGTTGGCGTTGGGTTTGGCGTTTTTCCTGCCATAAAAGCGTCGAAACTGAACCCAATAGACGCCTTACATAGCGACTGATTTTTCCAGACAATAACTCATCTATCAATAGCGCCTATATTTGCAAATTCAGCAAAAAATGTTGATAAACAACAGGCGCTATTGTGAGATAGCAGGCTGTCAAATCAACTTTTGTACACCGCATGCATGTAACGCCATTAGATATACCACTGCCAGCATCTGGTCAATTAACTAAGGTAAACGAGTACGTTTTTTGGTTAAGAATGCCATTGCCATTTGCATTAGATCATATCAATTTATATCTCATTAAAGATGATGGTGGCTACGCTGTGCTGGATACTGGTATTGGCATGAGCAGTACGCAAACATTATGGGAGTCGATTTTTGCTTCGCTAGATAAACCGATCACTAAAGTGATTGTGACCCATATGCATCCAGATCATATTGGCATGGCCGGTTATATCGTTGATAAATACCAAGTGCCTTTATATATGAGTTTTGCTGAGTATTTTATGGCGCGTAGTCTATCGGCAGGCCCAAATGGGGCGAGTAACTGGCAAGACTTAAATTATTTAACACTTTGCGGCATGGATGATGAATATGTAACACAGGCCAAAGAGAAAAAAGGTGGCGTTGGTAAAGTGGTGAAACCAATCCCATTGCAATTCGAACGTTTATCCCATGGGCAAACATTAAGAATGGCGGGCATCGACTGGCAAATAATCGTTGGAAGAGGGCATTCGCCGGAACACCTTTGTTTATATTCTGAGGCAATCAATACGCTACTATCAGGTGATCATATTTTACCTGATATCACGCCAAATATCGGGGTCTACAGTACAGAGCCCAACGCTAACTCGCTAGCGCTTTATTTATCAACACTACCACAATTTCTAAACTTACCTAAAAATACCCAAGTATTGCCTGCTCATAAGCTGCCATTTACTGGTTTGCACCAAAGGGTGAATGAGTTACTGCAACATCATCAGACATTTTTAGATAATTTATTGGCTTTTTGTGCTACAGAGCCACAAACTGTAAAAGCCTGCTTACCTGTGTTATTCAAACGGCCTCTAAATGAGCACAATATGTTCTTTGCGATTGCAGAGGCGTTATCACATTTAAATTACTTGTACTTTGATGGACAGTTAGAGCGAACTGTTAACCAGCAAGGTCAATGGATATTTAGTCGTTAACTTTACATCCAGGCGGGTTTATCTCTTTCGACTAAAAGTAAGCTTTCATCAATAATTTCAGCCACCGTTTGTGCTGGAATATAAGGAATACTCTGTCCGCCGGAAGCCAACACAAAATTTATACTCGCAAGCTGATGTTTTTGCATAAAAATGGTTTGTTTAAATTTGGCTTGTTGTAATTTGCGTTTTGGAAAAATACTTAAATCTACCCCTAACATGCCTCGTCTTACACAAATATAGTCTTCAGTGATGCAATAGCCCCACCTATACCAGCGCATAAAGGCTAAAAAGCTAACAAAGCAGCAAATACCCAAATAAGCCAACCAGCCTGTAAGTGTAGGATTAATGGCGATAAATGCTGCAAGCAAAATTAGCAATATAGGGCCAACAGGCCAGATTAGATAGCGCAACATGAGTCTTTTACTTACAGGTGTAAAATGCATGGCATTTAACGATTCAACACCAAAAACATCGCCGATTATGAAATCTGATTCCTTGCGAGTCACCGAAGGTACAATCAATTTACTTGGACTACTCAACTGTCCTGCTTGATTGGCAGTAGGTACACCTGAACTGTTTTGTTCCAGTCGAACGTTTGCGCGGTCGATCACAATATCAAGCCAGTCTTGCTGTTGTGTTGCCACCTGAATGCGGCTAGCTTTCATACTGACTTCTTGTTTAGTGATCAAGCCACTACGACGAATATAGCGATCTCCATGTTTGCTTAACTGATAATTATAAAAAACAAAAATTGAAGCAATTACAGACAAGCTCACCAATAACAGCATAATGATCATGACTAAGGACAACGCGTGTAGCAGGAACATACCCATGCTAAGGGATTCAAAATCTAGAAAGGCTGCTATATCAAAACCAAAAGACAACAATATATCGCCAATATCTTCAGCTATGGTTTGGTAAAAAGGAGCAGCAGCACCAAGAAAAATCCAAACTCTGTTATTAGTAATGCCATGAATCACTAAATCCACTATGGAGCGTGTGTTTAATACCACTTCATCGTCTGAGTGATGAGTGGAAGTTGAATTATCTGAGTTTGCAGTCGCTGTGGCAGAAGTACTGGATTGCTTATCCTGTATATTCAGAATTTTGCGCTTAAAGGCTTCTGCCACATCTAATTTTAGAGCAACAATTTTGGCTTCTTGAGAAGCAGAGCCCGCCGTTTCAAGTTCAACGGTCGCATACTTGTGATATCGATAATAAAAAGGCTGTTCTATTTTAACGTTTTGAATTTTATTAAAAGGAAGATCTAAATGAGACTTTTTAAAAACGCCGTGACGAACTTCGACTCTTTCCCCACTAAGACGATAAAAATAGAAGAAATATCGCAGCACAGACATGACCAAGAAAAACAAGATTATGCCGATGACCACAAGGCCTAAAATAATCGGGTGTTCAAGAATCTTATCACGCTGTAACACTAGCACCGGCAGCATATACAGCAGGCCGTTTGTCACAAACAGATACAAGCCTTTAATAAAAAAGTAGGCCATGGCAATGGGTGCAACTCGTGACCAATTGGCTTCTGAATCATCCAGTTGCAATACAGCACTGCTGTTTTGTTCATCACTCATCTAGGGTCAAGTCCGTATGATCTAAAATAAAGCTTCTTAACTTTTTCGCTGTTTCGTGAGGTAAGCCTGGAATATGAAAGGTATGGTGAACGCCGCCAGCACTATAAACTTCTAAGGTTGCTAAACCGGCTTTCCTATCAATTGGACCACGTTTAATTTCGATGTGCTGGATGCGCAAAATGGGTTGGCAAATGTGTTTTCTGAAAATTAGGCCAGTTTGAAAATGCAGATCGTGCTCGCGCAAAGCGTAGCCCTTTTTCGGATCAGCAAGCCAATGATAAATAAAAAATAGGGCACCAAAAGCAAAAACAATACTAATGAACCATAGCAAATTGTCCATGTAACCTTGAGGCATTTCAAACAGCCAGTTAAAGCTTAAAAATACTAAAATAGTAATAGGAATAACGGTAAAAATGGTCACCAGCGCAAGATTAATTTGCATATATTTCGGTGACAAAGGATTAAGCTCAACCTCAGTAATACTGATATCTTGGGTGGAAATGGTTTGATTGGTAAATGACATAATCAAGCTAACTAGTGAATTCTTTATTTAGTAAACTACAAGTCTGCGTCTAAATCTAGCCTACTGAATCAATTGCTTACAATTTGATCACGACCATTATTTTTGGCTTGATATAGCGCTTTATCTGCGCGCCTAACTGCATCACTCGGAATTTCATCGTTTTGCGGCTGAACGATGCCAGCAGAAATAGTCACAGCTTCTTTAAGTTTGAGGTTTGAAGAAATATTTTTAACTTCTTCACTAAACAAATTAAGTAGCCTCTCGCCTTGTTCCATAGGTGTTTCCGGAAAAATAAATAAGAACTCTTCACCACCTATTCGCCCAATGCTGTCGGTTTTACGAAAGCTCTCTTTGGCTAATTGAGCGAAAGCTTTTAACACTTCGTCTCCCATTTGGTGGCCGTACTCATCATTTATTTTTTTGAAATGATCAAGGTCCACAATTGCCAAAGAATAAGCCTGTTTGTTTCTGGCAAACATATCTTGTTGATATTCGAGCACTTCAAATATTCGTCGTCGAGAAAAGACCCCTGTTAGGTGGTCAACATGGGCGATTTGCTCGAGTTTTTGTCGATGGTGCCGCGTGCGCACAAAAAGCAAAAATAATAAAATAGAGGCAACACAGAGCAAAATTATAATGACGTAATATAAACGCGATAGCATTTTACGATTTTCAAGTTCGTTTAACTGGGTTTGGTTAAGCAATTTAAGTTCAGCATTTTCTTGTTGTTGCATTTGCAATTGAAAATTTGCATGCATATCTAACATACCTTGAATTTCACCTATAGGGCGATTTAGCTGACCTACTTTTACTAGATTTTTCATCACATTAAAGGCTTCTTCAGGTTGATTCAGCCTCGCTAATAACTCCGCTCTTTGTAAATGCAGATTTTGCAGCAATTTAAATACGTCAGGTTGTTGTTTAACGAGATTAAATGCGACGATAAGATTTTCAATTGCCGCGTCTATGTCGTTCATCTGTGTGTAAGCTCTGCTAAGCAGCAAATGAGCACTTGCGATTTCCTTATAGTGAGAGCCGGAAAACAAATTCAATGCCTGATTAACCAGAACTATCGACTGCTCTGGATTACCCAGTTGCAACTCAATTTTTGCTTTTAAATAACTGGCCAGCGCAATTAGATTTTTGTCATCTAATTCCCTTTCAATATGCGCTAGGTCATTTAAATTACCAATTGCTAATTCAAGCTGATCAAGCGCTATTAAGCTCTCTGCCGCTTGCAACAAGGTTTCTGCATACAGCTTTTGAGTGCCAACTTTTCGTAAAATTTCAATGGCTTGGGTAGCATAAGATACGGCGATATTGTGCTCGTTTCGCTTTTGATGAATGGTCATTATGAACACTGCAATTTCAGCTAAAAGCGGTTTGTCTTCTAATGTATAAGCAAGCTTGAAAGCAAGTTGAAGATCTTGCAAAGCACTCATGTCGGCATCTAATTGAGAATCAATTTGGGCTCGTTTAATCAGTCGCGTAATCAATTCTTTCAAACTAGCGTTATTATTGCTTTTTTCTATGGCTTGAGTAATGGACTCTCTCGCATCTTGCAACTTACCTTGCTCTAATTGCAATTCACTTAAATATTCATATAAGATGGCTCGGATCACTGAAGCGCTTGTTAAGGCATCTGTGTAGCTAGCGGCTATACCTGTTTTGAGCTCAATAATCGCCTGTTCATTGTTGCCCTGAGCTTTGTAAGCTTTGGCTCTGAGCATTAGGGTTTGAAAGTCTTGTATGGCGGAATATTGCAGATTTTCAGTTGATGTTAAAAAGGCACTGGGATTTCGCTGCATTTGCTTAAGCGCTTCAATATAGTTTTGATTGAAAAAACCACTGCTAAGATTTGGCTGAGCAGAAGCCGCGTTAAAAAACGAAAGTTGGCAGATGATTATTAGGCTAATAATAAAACGCATTTACGGCGAACTTCTCCAAGTTTAATATGTGCAGTATTGTCCAATACAAAATTTTTCGCTAGATTAGCTGCAATACCCCAGTGTATTTTTTGCTAACATAGCGTTAAACTTATGAAAACAATCTAGTTCTCAACTAATCGATATAGGAAATCTATATTTGCATTCACTAGCATCCTTCCACACTTTTGGTTTATCAGCTTCTTGCAATGAGTTTATGACCATCGAAGATCTAGATGGTTTAATGCAGAACATTGATAAATTTGAAAAAACGCCTTTTATTTTTCTCGGCGAAGGCAGTAATACAGTTTTTGTTGATGACTTTGATGGCATAGTTGTACTAAACAAGTTAACCGGCATTAGCGTTTTTGAAGACGAAGGCTTTTTTCATATAAACGTAGCCTCAGGTGAAAACTGGCATCAATTTGTTAAATATTGCCTTAAAAATAAGATGTACGGTTTAGAAAACCTAGCACTCATTCCTGGCACAGTGGGCGCAGCGCCTATGCAAAATATTGGTGCTTATGGTGTCGAGGTGAATCAATTTATTCACAGCGTGGAATTTGTCGATATTGATAGTAAGCGCATGGGCTACTTTAACAATAAAGAATGTGAATTTGGTTATCGTGATAGTATTTTTAAACAAGATCGTCCGGGAAGAAGAATTATTACCTCGGTAAATTTTGCGATTCCCAAAGATTATCAAGCTTGCATTAATTATGCGCCTTTGAATCAATTAACGGATCCAACACCTCAGGCAATTTTTGACGCAGTGATTAATATCCGCCAACAAAAACTGCCAGATCCAAAGGTGCAAGGCAATGCAGGTAGTTTTTTCAAAAATCCTGTGATTGATTTGCCGCATTACATTCATATTCAATCGGTATACCCTGACATTCCTCACTATCCCGCACCCGATGGTAAAATAAAGGTCCCCGCAGCTTGGTTAATTGATCAGTTAGGTTTTAAAGGACATCACATTGGGAATATTGCATGCCATGCAAATCAACCTTTGGTGCTTGTGAATACAGGAGAGGGGAATGGTAATGATTTGCTTAACTTGGCCAAACAAATTAAACGCAAAGTGTTGGCGACTTTTAATATCGCCCTGCATAATGAAGTCCAGCTTATTGGAAAGTCAGGGCCTGTAACTTTGTAAACTATGACGTTAAAAATGTCACCAAATCAAATTAGAACACAGATTATACGAGCGTTAAGTGAAGGTCAGTTCGTCAGTGGTGAATCATTGGCAGCTCAATTGAATATCACCCGTAGTTCAATATCAAACTATATGAAAAGCTTAAAAGATTACGGACTTGATGTTTTCAGTGTAAAAGGCCGTGGCTATCAAATTGCGCAACCCTTGACCTTATTAGATCAAAATCAGATAGAACAGTATCTCCATACATTTGAAGAGCACAGGTTGAATGTTCTCAATATCGTGGGTTCAACCAACGACGAAATAAAACAACAGTTGGCAGATTTGCCTAAAGGCGCAGTGTGCATCGCAGAATGCCAAACGCAAGGGCGTGGACGACGAGGGCGCAAATGGGTGTCACCCTTTGGTACAAGTATATATTTGTCTATGAGCTGGCGTTTTGAAAGCGGATATCAGTCCATTGCAGGACTCTCTTTATTAATAGGGCTTGCGGTAAAACGCACCTTATCAACTTTAGGTTACGCACAAGCGAAACTTAAGTGGCCGAATGATGTGTATGTGGATGACAAAAAGCTGGCCGGGATACTAATCGAAGTTGAGGGCCAAGTGGGAGGCGTAACCTCAACGGTTATAGGCATAGGTATAAACGTCAATTTACCTAAAGATGATCTTGGCATTGATCAGGCATTTACTGACCTTATGCAAATTTCCGAACACAGAGTTGATCGTAATTTGTTGGCAGGCGAATTGATTAATCAATTGCGATCCTTATTAGTACAGTTCGAAGTACAAGGGCTAGGTCCCTTTGTGGATGAATGGCAAACCGCTGATGTGTTTCGTGATCAACCAGTTGCCCTGTTATCAGGCAATTATAAAACCACTGGCATCAATAGAGGTATTGATCAAAGCGGCGCTTTATTGCTAGAAGTCGATGGTGAAATAAAGCCCTACCACGGGGGAGAGATCAGTGTCAGAAAGCTATAGTCTGTTGATTGATCAAGGCAATACTCACCTAAAAACAGCGCATTTTTTTGCTGATCAAGATATTAGAACCATCACACCCAAATACACTACGCCTGAAGAACTAGATCTTTTAGTCTCCCAAGCGAAAGACGTTTATGTGTGCAGCGTGCAAAGCGATGAACAAATTCAGGTTTTATTAGCAAAGATAAAACAACAAAAAGAAAATTGTCACTTGGTAAGTTCTCAACAACAAGCATTCGGTCTGGTAAATAGTTATCAAACTGTCAGCAACATGGGAAGTGATCGATGGATGGGAATAGTTGCCGGACATTTTTTAACCCATCAAGACTTTCTTGTGATAGACGCAGGAACAGCTATTACAATAGACGCAGTGGTAAACAAACATCATCTGGGCGGGTGGATAACCGCTGGAATAGAGACCGCCAAAGCTGCTTTATTGAAAAACACAAAGAGAGTATTTGAAGATGACTCAGTATTACACAAAGTGAATTTTGGACAGGATACCTCAGTTTGCGTTACCCAAGGCGCAATTGCTCAAGCAGTTGGAACAGTCCTAATGGCGGTAGAATTGATAAAATCGGCGACACCAGAATTTAAAATAATTATCAGTGGCGGCAATGGCGGGGTAATTTTTGATAATTTGCCGCAAAATATTAAACAATTGGCGGAATTTCATCCAAACATAGTATTAACTGGACTTGCCTGTGTGTCGGTGAATGGCAAATTAGCAGAAGAAAGCGCCTAAAATAGTACGATATTTAGTCATTCGAACTTTTTTGCAAAAAAAACTTCATTTTTTGTAAAAACATGCTTGCAAGACATCAAACCTTACACTAGAATTCGCACCCACTTGATGCAGTGCCGGCTTAGCTCAGTTGGTAGAGCAACTGACTTGTAATCAGTAGGTCGCCAGTTCGATTCCGGCAGCCGGCACCATCAATCTCTGGAGGGGTACCCAAGCGGTCAACGGGAGCAGACTGTAAATCTGCCGGCTCAGCCTTCGCAGGTTCGAATCCTGCCCCCTCCACCACTTTCTCATGAGGTGGCCAGAGAATAGCGGATTGCGGGCATCGTATAATGGCTATTACCTCAGCCTTCCAAGCTGATGATGCGGGTTCGATTCCCGCTGCCCGCTCCAATGATAAGCAATGCTGATATAGCTCAGTTGGTAGAGCGCACCCTTGGTAAGGGTGAGGTCGGCAGTTCAAATCTGCCTATCAGCACCATTCTCTGTTCTCCTACATGAATTAAATTAATTAACTTTGCTGGGAAAATAGAAATGGCAAAAGAAAAGTTTGAACGTACGAAACCGCACGTAAACGTAGGTACAATCGGCCACGTTGACCACGGTAAAACGACGTTAACAGCGGCAATCACTACTGTACTGGCAAAGACTTACGGTGGTAGTGCCCGCGCATTCGACCAAATCGATAACGCACCTGAAGAGCGTGAGCGTGGTATCACAATCGCAACTTCACACGTTGAATATGACACACCTACTCGTCACTACGCACACGTAGACTGTCCTGGACACGCTGACTATGTTAAAAACATGATCACTGGTGCGGCACAGATGGACGGCGCAATCTTAGTAGTAGCAGCGACTGACGGCCCAATGCCTCAGACGCGTGAGCACATCCTACTAGGTCGTCAGGTAGGTGTACCTTACATCATCGTATTCATGAACAAATGTGACATGGTTGATGATGAAGAACTACTAGAACTAGTAGAAATGGAAGTACGTGAATTACTTTCAGAATATGAATTCCCTGGCGATGACTTACCAGTAATCCAAGGTTCTGCACTTAAAGCTCTTGAAGGCGACGCAGAGTGGGAAAAGAAAATCGTAGAGCTAGGTGAAGCTTTAGATACTTATATCCCAGAGCCAGAGCGTGACATTGACAAGCCATTCATCTTGCCAATCGAAGACGTATTCTCAATCTCAGGTCGTGGTACAGTAGTAACTGGCCGTGTTGAGCAAGGTATCGTTAAAGTAGGTGAAGAAGTAGAAATCGTTGGTATCAAAGAGACTACTAAAACGACTTGTACTGGTGTTGAAATGTTCCGTAAGTTGCTAGACGAAGGTCGTGCAGGTGAGAACGTTGGTGTACTACTACGTGGTACTAAGCGTGATGACGTAGAGCGTGGTCAAGTATTGGCTAAGCCTGGTTCAATCAACCCACACACTAAGTTCGAAGCAGAAGTATACGTACTAAGTAAAGACGAAGGTGGCCGTCACACGCCATTCTTTAAAGGCTACCGTCCACAGTTCTACTTCCGTACAACAGACGTAACTGGTGCTGTAGAGTTACCAGAAGGCGTAGAAATGGTAATGCCTGGCGACAACTTGAAGTTTGTTGTTGAGCTAATTGCACCAATCGCGATGGACGAAGGTTTACGCTTCGCAATCCGTGAAGGTGGTCGTACAGTAGGTGCGGGTGTTGTAGCTAAAATCTTAGCTTAATATTCGAAACTACTAATCGATTCTAAAGGCCAGCTTATGCTGGCCTTTTTGTTTTCGCCAAACGATAAAATCCCAATTATCCCGTCATAACAATTTGGTTTTTAATAGCACTCAGATATAAGCTCGCTATAGAACACAAAACAAGCCAAATTGGCATCCTATACACTATTTAAACTTCTAATAAAATCAGTAGATAACAAAGAAATCCGTATTTATCGAGAAAACCCTCTAAATACAGGCTCGCGAAATCCAGCCAAATCAAACCTAAACTAAAGTTGACCGTTTAAAATTAAATGTTGTATAACAGGAGTTTAGACCAAAAGGATTTTAGCAACGAATCTACTGCACTTTTGTACATATGCGAGATGCTCGCTAATAAGTTGTTGTGTTATGCACATAAATGAATATCTACATTTCAGAATTTAAAGTTGATAGTGTTTTTGACCGAATGGCTTCATATGACGAAGCAATCCAATAGAACTCGAGTACTGCAAAGAAAACTTACTGGTCTTACTCGGTTACGGCGCGATACCAGATAAGTCTCCTTATTCGCATAAGCAAATAGCTGAGTGGTGTGAGATGTTCTGGAATAAATACAGTGAGCTAGATGCGCCAAAAGAAATAGAAGATATTATGCCGATTCTGGCTGATGTAGAAACACAATGGGACCTCTATTTGGCAAACGCATACTCAATCGAAGAACTCCGTAAATTAAATTTTGAGTCTGTAATGTTACCTTTAAAGTGGTTTAAAAAGTGGGCGGTAGAGGCAAATGCCTAATCGGGTAGCCAAGGGTCTCTAACCCTCAGCCCCCACAACACCCTGCATGCGGCTCCGCACAGGGCGTTTCACTT
>NZ_JBLWFH010000026.1:0-13163 GCF_050306235.1 Glaciecola sp. 1036
GATTCGACACCTTTATCAAAACGGGTAACTCTCTCTTTTGCAAGAAGAAGTGTCAGATTAAGTTGAGACTATTTCAAATTACATAATTAATAAGTTTTTACAAATTGCCAAAAGAGACTGTAACTAGTTTGAGAGCCAATCGTATAAAACATTGCGTTTAGCATCTAAACCAAAATTTTCTAAAAGATTTAAACGTGCAGATTCTATTAATTTCGTCAGACGTTCATCACTTTTACGTTCATACACTTGTTGAAGCTTATTTACTGCGTCTTCAATACTAATGTCAGCCCACACGGCGCCTTGACTGAACGGGTATTCATCTACCATGACATCTGTTAATTCAAAGCTTACCAAGAAAGGATAATTTTCTGGAAACAAATCATTGCTACCTGACCAACCTGTGGCGATTACTGGTATATTTCTCAATAAAGCTTCCGCTATAGTTCTGCCAAATCCTTCTGATTTATGAAATGACAAATAACAATCAGCGGTTACCCATAACTCGTTTATTTCTTGGCTTGTCATTAATTTATTTATTATTTTTATTCGACAGTCTGACTTGCTTAGCTTTTCAATTTCTTCCCACGAAGAAGATGGTTTTTCGTTTGCTACTTTTAAAATTAATTCAACATCGGTGTTTTTTGGAAAGGCATGTTGAAAAGCTTGAATTACCGCTATTGGATTTTTGCGAGCCATATAAGAAGCTACATCAAAAATAAATAAAAACCTAAACTTGCGTTTATTCTTAGGCTGGTTTGATGCTGGCCTTTGTGCAACAGGTAGCATTATTGGTGGAGAGTATTTGACATCATTATGAACGGTTTGAAGCGCTGCTGTGGTAAATTTAGAAATTCCCCAGATATGTTCGAAGTGGCTAAAAGCATTTGCCCATTCTGTAGGGCAAATGTTCAATTCCCATGGTGGAATTAATACTGACCGGCCAAAAGTTGCTGAAAAATTAGGGTATATTCTAATTAATTTCCCAATTTCTATCCCATTCAAAAAGAAAATTGATTTGTCATAAATTGGCGAATTAGTAGAGGGGTGATTAAATTGATTAGGATCATCAGTTGGGTGCCCAATATGCACAACACAATAGGGTATTTTTTTGCTATCTAGAAGCTGCATATAACCGCGAATATCTTCTCCAAGGCCTAGCCTACCCCGAGAATAGCCTACCAAGTTAACACCACCTCCATCTCTTGTGGTAGTGATTGGCGAATTCTGATTTAGACTGGCCTCAAGACTATCAATATTAAATATACTTCTCCCATAAGACAGGTACCAATTTACGATAGTTACCCGATTTTTAAACAGGGTTAAATCAACAGGTGGATTAAGTTTATTGAATAATAAAACAACAAGATTGGTAATAGGGATTTTTTGATCTTGTTGAATATCTGTCCGAGTTTTAAACAGAGTATTCCAAGTTTCAGGTGACAACAAGGAGATTCGTTTTTGCGTCCAAGGAAGGTAGTGATTAAAAATATCCATGATTTAAAAGTAACTATCTACCCTCTTATGTTTTACTTTAGCCATTTAAATAAAAATTTTCTAACAATAGTGCTGCACTTTATTACTGGAGAAATGTGTTGTTTGATTATTTTTAGTCTTTCGGGTTCTTTTATATTGGCATATAAATTCCATTCATTGCTAATTTGAGTATATAAAAGGGACGGAATTTTGGAATCAAATTTTAAAAATTGTTGTAATAATAGTTCAAACTCTTGGTTTGAAATATTTTGTCTAACTATATTTCTTTGAGAAATTTGTCTACAGCACCTTAAAAAGTGTTGACTATTATGCACGTTATACTCTGAACAAAACCGCTCCATTAAATTAATATAATCACTTTTGTATTGAACAAAAATATTAGGTCGAATTAATGAAAAACTTGGTTTGTTAATGGAGTATGCTTGAAGAAAATTGTCTAATGCCGCTTGCAGATTCCCTAGAGGAAATTGGTTAAACCAACGTTTAAATTCAAGGGCATCTAAAGAGTAAGATGTATTTACTTTTTTGGAATCAATATCTTTAGGGAATGATTCCAAAGGTAAATTTAGAACGTCTTTAAAATCATTGATTAATGAATTACCTACGAAGCATTCGTTTTCAAATGGTCTTAAAATAAAATTCTCTTTCCCTACGGTTTTGATAATAGACTCTAAGAGGTTCAGTTGTATTGATTTAGGTTTGATTGGTACACCTAATTTACGCGTTTCACCATGCCTCTTTACCCCCTGATTATAGGAAGACTCGATAACTTCCAATGGAAATCTTAAATAAGCTATAAATATTGCACCAGGAAAATGAGTTTTTAATATTTCAGTTTGTTTAAAGAAAAACTCTGAAGATAAAAGTAAAGTACTCAGCTTTTTTTCTTTAACAAATTGAAATAGACAGTCTTTCTTTTTTGGCGAAAAAGAAAGGTTTCCATCTTCATCTCTATCAAATAATGACAATAGGTTACCAGAACTAACACCATTAGAGTCGATGTGATGAGGTGGATAGTAAATACCATAATCTATTAACGAATCCGCATACTTTAGGAGCCATTGTTGGATAGCTGAAGTACCAGACTTTGGAGGGCCTATGTGAATTATTATTTTCAAGGTGCAGGCTCAATTAGTAATATTTATAAGCAAAATGCTTTTTATTTCATTTCTTCTCAAATCACGTTTGAATTTGTGACCTATGCCTATTAAACGACTCTTGGAAAAAACTGTTAATGCATCGATGTTGTTCCAAAGTCGAGGTCTTGGTTGTGTAAGCTTTGCAAAATTTACCATGAGCTTATTAATTCCGAAAAAACCAAATTCAGCTCTAAAGTATTCGCACAAGTTAACAAATGTACCTCTTTTTAGAAAAGACGTAGATGGAGCTTTATATACAGAGGCCACTGCATAACCATTAAATTTCATACTGTATATAAGTGTACCTTTTTTAAAACTATCATGGATTTTTTTGTACCAGAGAGGTACGTTTTCCATCGTAGTTTTTCTGATGACGAGTAATTTTTCCAACTGATTTCTTTTTACGATCATAATTTTCAATCCAAAAATACCCTAGAGTTTCCCGCTTCATTATATTTTCGCCGTATTAAAATATTGTATTCTAATAAATAGATTTTAAAGACTACTAGGTCAGGAAAATTCAACGCCAAAAATCTGAAAATAAATGTGCTTTTTCAGCAATTAAATCCCTTTCATACTCTGGAATAAAGTCATTTACATTAATAATATTTTTCTGTGGAGCTTGGTTTAGAAGAGGATCCCAAGCTTGTTCATTCCGATGCCTAGTATTAACCGAGTTAACTGCTGAATAATTTGATCCAATAAATGTAAAAACATCTTGAAGTGTATTGGTTGGAGAAAGAGTTAAATCTCCGTAAGGTACAAGCTTCATTTTATCGCTATCGTTTTTCTTTAATATATTGATTATACGATCAATATTTAAAAAATATTTTAAATATTTTTCAGTTGAATGAGAAAGCCAATCAATAGATGGATCGTCTGCTCTTTTTCCTAATTCAATTTCCTTCAAATAGCGTTTTTTATGAGAAGCTATAATCTCTGATGGGTCTCGGGTGCAAATTAACAATTTTGCTTTTGGAAAGGCGTCTAAAATCTCTTTGACACATCTTATATGTGCAGGTGTTTTTTCTACTAAGCGTTTTTCACCAAGGTTTTTCCATGAGTGGTAGAAAAATGCCCTAATAACATGCTTGTATCTACGTTCATACCAAATTTCTTGCTTATTTGCTTGATTTAGGTACTCAAGTGACATCCCTTGCTCGTTGAGCATCTTATTTCTTTCTATTAGCGGAGAAATACTTTCTTGAAACTGCTCTAACTGATTCTTCCCTAAATAGACTCGTATTTCATAGTTTTCTGGGGACGACTCTTGAAGTAATAACCAAGGCTTAACAAAACAAAAAGTTTCTACCGTTGCGTGAGAAAAATCGCAGAAATCAGGATGATTAGATACTTGCTGAAAAAGCAGACTTGTTCCACTTCTTTCCGGTCCCATAATGAATACTGGTTCCTGCTTATATGCCCATTCTCCCAGCATTTTTTTATATAACTGAAAATCCATCAATTTAGCCAAGTAGTCTTATTAATATTATTTTTTTAAGTCCTAAAATGCACTTACTACGATCGGTAAACCCTTTGCTATTATACCTTTTACAC
Organism: Glaciecola sp. 1036; assembly: GCF_050306235.1. NCBI lineage: Bacteria > Pseudomonadati > Pseudomonadota > Gammaproteobacteria > Alteromonadales > Alteromonadaceae > Glaciecola > Glaciecola sp. 1036. The sequence continues at coordinate 4,191 of NZ_JBLWFH010000026.1, forward strand.
ATTCTCAATTCGAGTTAGATTATGGGCGAATTCTTTACAAAGCATCGTTAAAGTTACAAAAGAAACGCAATGCTCCAGAGAATAAAAAGCAAGTACTGATTAATTTCTGGCGCGATTTTACAAACCTTATTGGTCAATGTAAACAAAGAGTAATCTAGATGTCATTTAATGAAATTGTATATGAACGTAAGCGATTTGTTTTTACACACTTCAGTTAAAAATTATTTTAAATTCTCCTATAAACCTTTCATTGTATAATTTGAATGATTGATTCGAGTTTATTCTTAAAGTTTCAATCCTTTCTTTAGAAAGATTTTTAATTTCTTGGACCATTGTCTCAATATTTTCAAAATTATGATAGTCGTCTAATCCCTCAATCCCAACCATAGCATCTTTAGTTGCAAGAAGTGGTTTTCCAAATGAAAGTGCTTCCAACGACTTTATTTTTAATCCCGTTCCGCCGATCATTGGATTTATAGCAATGTCTATTTCTCGGTAGAATTCATCTAAATGTTCTACCTTTCCAACTAAATCAAAAATTTGGTTGTGCTCTGCAAAGTCTTTACAAACTGTCCCCCCCAAAACAAATTTGAAAGGCCCCATTAATTCTGGCTGTTGCATTATAAATGATTGAAAAATACGAAGTGATTCGATATTAAATGGGTTACCTGAACCAATATACCCTATAGTAATTGATTCTTTGTTTTGTTCGAATAGGGGATGATAGGGTACTACGTACCCCATCACTTTTACCGGTTTTTTTGTGATTTGTTCAAAATATTTTTTTTCTTCATCTTGAATCGCAAGTATTAAATCAGCTCTATCAAGAGCTTGAGCTTCTAGCGCTTTTGTAGTGTAAAACCAAACGGGCTCAAGACCTGCTGCTTTTGCAACTAAGTGTCTATCTCCAAACACATCGTGAGTATCTATTACTTTTAGAACATGTTCAGGAAGTACCTCAAGTACTTTTGAGAACCATACATAATTAACAATACATATTTCGAATTTCCATGTTTGGCATAGCTGGTCGACATACTCAGATACACGCTCATCATACCAATCATCGATATCGAAATAGTCGCCATAGGATGGTTGAGATGCTGCTCCTTCGGGTTTTATAAAATGAAAGTAATCCCACTGCGATTGCATAGCAATTTTTTGTGCGTTAGTTAAACCTTCCATACCAAAATAGAGAAAGTGAAGCTTATAACCGCATAGTTGAAACATCCTATTGAGACGGTAGATTCTAGCACTGTTGCCTTGAAATTGTGGGTGCGATGGGATTGGGGATACCACTAATACATGTTTAGTCATATCGTATCTTCATCCCAGTGTAAAACTAATTCAGAGAAGGATGCGCTTAACGATGTCCCTTCAACATTCGCTGCTTGGTCGGCTACTATAAGTAATTCAATCGACTCGTAATTTTCATCTTGGTAGAATGGAAGCTGTATTTCGCTACCTGAATCGACTGGATGTTGAGAATGCAACTTTCCATTTATGAAAACAGTTAAATTGAGACTTTTAATCTTTTCTGCCAAGGAAAAGATTTTCGCCGATATTTTGTAATGCCCTTTTGGACCAATCGGGATAAAAACTCTAGCCTCTTTTCCTGCTATCCAGCGCCAATAATTATTTTGCTCATGCTCGAGCTCTCGGAGTCCGATGCACACTAGGTCATTTAAGCCAAAATTTAATTTTCCCTCGGATAACAAATTTGCAGTCTTTTGACCCAATAAATCACTTTTACTTGTTAGTGAAGAATAATATTGTTGAACAATTTTATTGATTGTTTGCTTAATATTAATTTGATCATTGCCAGCGGATAAATATGATTTGGATTGTTCTAATAATTTCTTGTTAGGGAATAACCAACAAAATATTTCATCCACATTTGAACGCACACTTTCAAGAAGATTATTGACTATTAGGTAGTCATTTTCATGACACCATTTTTCTATATCAGAGAGTTCTGCTTGATGAATTTTTCCACTTATTAATGGTCTGTGAGTTTGAACAATGCTACTTGAAGCGCCTAGCAAATTTTGACGTATAGTTTTAAGCGCCAGCCAACTGAGATACTTTCTGCCGCTCATCAGTGAATCCGGTGTCAAAGCACTAACGCAAAATGGTTTTTTTCCAAGGTTTTCAAACCCCGCTTCTACGCGAGGTGTTAGTTCAATGTTATACTCTGTATCCGATAGTAGTACTGGTAATATAGGATGAGAAGTCATCAATTCAGTGAATGAAAACCCTAATCTAGAAACAAGTCTATACTCAGGAACTAAAGTGATTTCGGCCCCACTTATTTTGACTAGTTCTTCATAGAAATATGGTGGTTGACCTTCAAACACAACATGATGTAGCAACCCTAATGATCTTACTATCGCTGAAAGGACTAAGATATCTGCGTTTGTAGAATGTTTCGCATTTAGATAATGTAATGGAGGTAAGGGCAGTTGAAACTTCGAATTATTCACTTTGATCACTCAATCCGCTGTAAAGCCATAGCAATTCACTCATACCATTTTCATAAGATGGCGGGTTAAGGTTTACCATCCATGAGCGCTTTATTAGTTTAAACACCCATTCTTCTTCTAGTTTGTCATTTGGCATTGACATATCAATATCTAACGGGCCTGGAATTACCTTTTCAATTGTAAAACCCGCAGCTGACATATATTCTTCAATATGTTTTCTAGTGAGTGAAATGTCGCTATTTTTCGTATCATCCAAAACAAGTGAAATCACTACAACTCCAGATAGGGCAATCAATTTATTAAGTCCAGCAAGCCATTTGACAGGATCTTCAGCTAGCAAAGACAAAGAGACTTCAACGACAGCAGAAGAATACAAATTATTTATCTTTTTAGAATAGTCAATATCGTTGAATTCAATTTTTGTTAGTTGGTCGGTCGCGTAATTGTAGAGATTTGAAAGCACAAAAGATGTACGCTCAAAATGCTCTGATACTAAAGCTACAGAATCATTGTTAATGGGGAAAAGATTGACCTTCCACCAATATCTATCGTGGATATTATGCACATTTTCTGTTTCTTCTTGCCAACGCAAAATATCTTCTTGCTTCAAGTATTTTATAAAACGATATTCTTGGATTTCACCTTTTGGAGAGGTATGTTCTCGTAATAAAAGTGTTTCTTCCATGTATGCGGTTGTTGTCAAATTAATATTTTGATTCGCCGCTGTCCATTTTTTTGCATTTAAGCCTATCATGGTTCTTTTTTGAGGGTTATCCATCAATTGCTTAATACTCTCTTGGAGAGCCTCAGCAAAGTCTGAGTTCCATACTAATTTAACTGCACAGTCGTTGGGTAATTCTGAGAAAGGACCTATATCAACGACAATACAGCAAAGCCCCATTCCCATAGCTCGTGTTAATGTGCCTGACGTTTCTCCCCCGGAAGGGTAGCGTAAATTTATTATTAAATCAGAAGCTACCAAGTGTTTAAAGAACTGATCTTCTTCTAAAAATCCTGTAATTAGAACATTTTCTTGCAATCCGGAATCAGCAATATCTTGGTAAACATCATATTCGTGAGGTTTGCATTGACCTGCCAATATGTACACAAAATCATACCCCTTTTGCTTCAATTCCATAAGTGCAGTCAAAACAGCTTTAATTTGCTTAGCTTTTGCAATAAATCCTAAAGATGTTATAACAAACTTATCACCGGGAATTCCTTGTTCACCTCTATACCGCATCTTTAATTTTGTTTGATATTGTCTAACCGCTGGGGAAAGATGGTGGGGAACGACTTTTACATTGGTGTGGCCTAATGCTCTGATTTTATTTGCAGAATACTCTGAGTGAACAATGATTCTTTCTGCAGCATTTACAATGCTAGCATTCATCATGAGTTCGTGGGGCATGAACTGACCTTTCCAACCAAATTTTTTAAGTTGGCTACCTAGTCTAGCACCAGCTTCACCATAGTTATTAAAAAGTGCCAAGGTATAACCGTCTTTATCTCCTTTTGATAAGTTAGTGAGATCAATTAAATAATGAAGATTTAGATCATGAATAACAACCAAGCCTGGTCTGGAAAGCAGCACAGGTAGCATATAGGTCGTATCAGGATTATTACCAACATGGTAAATATGAGGAATCTTCGAAAATTTTTCCTTTCCCCATAAATATTGTTCTAGTCTAACAATGCTAACCGAGAGCGGAATACCAACCGGCGTTGGGTGTGAATTTTCAACCACAACGTTAACCTTTATTTCTCTACAAAAATAAGGTAATTGTTCGGCTAAGTAATCAGCGATCCCATTGGGTTTTGGAGGTAGAGGGCAAAAAATTACAACCTCAGTTTGTTTATTGTCCATTATTTATCGGTATTTAATTGTTGCTTTAGATAATCGAATTCTCTTTGCATTCGTTCATTTTGAATAGCAAGTAATGCATCCATTCTTCGTTCCATTTCGATAGAAAAATCTCCAAGCAAATCTGTAAAGCTACTCTTAATAGAAATTGGAGAGTTAGTCACACGTTTTCCATTAATGTACAGGTGGGCTTCTCTACCATCTGCAGAAAAGGGCAGCATTTCCAAATCTAATGTAAAACCATGACACCCATTTCCAATTCCCGCCGAAACTAAATCTTCACGTAAAGTTGCAGCTTTAGTTTTGGCTAATGTCTTTTCACCATCCTTCAATTCAACAAGACAAGGATCCGATGGTCTGGTTGCATTTAAGGCCCAGCCAACGACCCTATCATTTGAGACAGCATCAATGTGGTAATTTAATGTACTTTTACCCAACAGGCGTTTAATAAAATTCTTTAATTTTCGTTTCATAGTAGATTTCCAAAAATTCAATTGAACGACTTTTTGATTAAGATGATTTATCCACGAAAATCATCTTGATTGGACAAAAACCAGTCAAAAGCATTTCTTAATCCTTTCTCAAGATTATAGGTATGTTTCCACCCAAGCGAATGTAACCTAGAAACGTCCATTAGCTTTCGAGGTGTACCATCTGGTTTAGATGTATCCCAAATAATTTCACCTGTAAAACCTGTCACCTTAGCTACTGTTTGCACTAACTCTTTAATGGTGCAGTCTTCGCCAGTACCTACATTTATATGGCTTAACATTGGAGAGGTAATCGTGTCATACATATTTTTTTCTAGGTCCATTACATGAATACTTGCCGAGGCCATATCGTCTACATGTAAGAATTCTCGCATAGGTTTACCACTACCCCATGCAACTACCTCTTTATCTCCTCTTAATGTTGCCTCGTGGAAACGTCTGATTAATGCAGGTATTACATGAGAATTTTCGGGATGAAAGTTATCGTTAGGGCCATATAAATTGGTGGGCATCACCGAGCGGTAATCACGGCCATATTGACGGTTATAACTTTCACAAAGCTTTATGCCAGCGATCTTAGCGATAGCGTAGGGCTCATTCGTCTCTTCAAGTGTCCCGGTAAGTAATGCATTTTCCGTAATGGGTTGGGTAGCAAATTTCGGATAGATACAACTTGAACCTAAAAAAAGTAGCTTTTGAACATTGTTGGCATGTGATGAGTGAATAATATTGGACTCAATCATAAGATTTTCATATATAAAGTCTGCAGGGTAGGTATTATTTGCAAAGATACCCCCAACTTTGGCCGCGGCTAAATAAACTTCGTCTACTTCATTGTCATGAAAAAAAGTAGATACATCAGCTTGATTTGTTAAGTCCAATTCAGAGCGAGTCTTTTTAATGACCTCTACATCACTTTTCGCCTCGAGTTGTTTAACAATGGCTGCTCCAACCATTCCTCGATGTCCTGCAACGAATATTCTTCTCAATGCTATTTCCTTTTGGCCTTAATGCTAGCTTAAATAAAGGCGTCAGTTATTATTTTTAGTGATAGCTATTCTTTAGCAACAGAAACTGTATATCCGTGTTTTTTCAATAAAGCATGCTGCTTAGCTTTTTCCAAATCGTGTTGAACCATTTCAGCACACATTTCTTCGACTGTAATCTCTGGAACCCAGCCTAGTTTTTGTTTTGCTTTTGTTGGATCACCTAATAATGTTTCTACTTCAGCTGGACGGAAATATCTTGGGTCAACTTTAACAATTACATCGCCTTTAGATACCCCAGGCGCGTTTTCACCTGTTACATTTACAACGGTTGCTATTTCGTCAACACCTTCGCCACTGAATTCGACTGTGATTCCTGCTTCACTACAGCTCATTCTAACAAACTCACGCACTGAAATCTGTTTTCCTGTGGCTATGACAAAATCTTCGGCGTTTTCTTGTTGTAACATCATCCACTGCATTCTTACATAGTCTTTCGCATGACCCCAGTCACGCAAGGCATCCATATTCCCTAAATATAAACAAGGCTCTAACCCTTGAGCAATATTAGCTATGCCTCTAGTAATTTTTCGAGTGACAAAAGTTTCGCCTCTGCGTGGAGATTCATGATTAAACAAAACGCCATTGCAAGCATACATGCCGTATGATTCACGGTAGTTTACCGTTATCCAATAGGCATACATTTTTGCTACTGCATATGGTGATCTAGGATAAAATGGTGTCGTTTCTTTTTGAGGAATCTCTTGAACCAAACCATAAAGTTCAGATGTTGATGCTTGATAAAATTTTGTTTTCTTTTCCAGTCCTAAAAACCTAATAGCTTCTAGTAGTCGCAAGGTACCGATTCCATCAACATCCGCGGTATATTCTGGGGATTCGAAGGAAACCGCTACATGTGATTGAGCGCCCAAATTATAGACTTCGTCTGGCTGTACTTCTTGTAATATACGGGTGAGGTTAGAAGTATCTGTTAGGTCTCCATAATGTAGATGAAATTTGGGACTTTCGTTATGAGGATCTTCATAGATATGATCAACTCTTTCGGTATTAAATAAAGACGCACGGCGCTTTATCCCATGTACTTCATAGCCTTTTTCCAATAAGAACTCGGCTAGGTATGAACCGTCTTGTCCGGTTACACCAGTAATTAAAGCTTTTTTCACGATATAATTCTCTATATTATTATATTTTTAAATTTGAATTCAGAGGGAGTTAAAATTCGAAAAATCTAAATTTTGATTATTTATCTCTATTTCAAATTGTCCATTCAATCCTTGATTAACATTCTAGATATTTAAACATTAAATTAAAAAAATTTATGGAATTATAATGTTACAATTCACTTTTAGAAACATGTGGTAAATTTATCCGAATCAAAGAAAATTAAGCTTTAAAATCTTTCTAAGATTGACAGTCAATAAATCATATTATTCAGATGTCAAAAACTCTAGTTAGTTATAATTGAATTTTTTAGCAATTTTTTTATATGATTTTGAACGCCGAATTTCCTTTTTTAATTCTGGAGACATTTCTCTCCTTGGTCGTTGTTCTATTTTTTCACTAGCTCTTCCACTATCCCCAGTAACTTTGAAGGCACTGAAAGTATCGATAAATGAATCATTATAGGGAAGGTCTAATTTTCGAGCTATTCTCTTAATGTAATATTTAGGTCTTCTGACTATATCTTCGTATTTAATAATATCATGCCGATTAAATTCTGCTACAAAACTATTAAAGCGTTTACAGTATTCTTCGAATCCTTTGGGAGAGTGGTGTTCCCAACCATTTTTTATAAGTGACGCATAGCTATCTATTGGATTTCTTATGGTAGCGATTCGAAGAATGTTAAAATCCTGTTCCAAGTTTGTCACAATGGAAGATCTTTTTACATATTTATTACCTACACAATAATCAGAGTGAGTGTGGTCTCTAATGACTAAATGACCCCCTCTTGATTCTACATGTGTATTCGCAATTGCGATGTTGGCATTAAAAATCTTCCAAGCCAGATCTTCTAAATCTGGTATATTTGCGTGACGGGACATTGTAATTACATCTGTTGGCATAAAAGCAGGTTTTTCGCTATAGATATGAAGAGTTGAAGTAGGATGAAGTTCACTTAATAAAAAAGTGTTTGGTAAGGCTGAAACACACTTGGATACTAAGGTGCCGCCGCTACAAGCGAAGTGATGGATAATTCTGATTGTGGGCTTTTGATCCTGCTTTTGGAGTTCTTTTTTGCAAACTGAAATTAAATCGACCTCTGTTTGAGATTCAGATGAATTATTGTGGGGGAGCGTTTTGTCCGATTTTATTTCAGTAAGCGTTTTTGCTACCTCAATCATTACCCCCTGTAAATTGTTTAGATTGAGCATCTTAAAGTTTCTCCAATCCTAGTTCTGGATGTTCCTGATTAAGTTGAAGGTATAGCTCTGATGCTTTCTCTAATTTATTGTGTAATCGACCTATAAGATTAGTAAGTTCTTCAATCCTGTCTGTTTTTTCTATTATTTGGGTTCTTAGGTTTTCGGTGTCTACTTGCATTTTAATTGACAGTTTTGCGTTTAATTCATTAAGCTTTTCCGAATTTTCAAGCAACGATTTTGTTTGCTGGTTTTGCTTTTCTAGTTCCAAATTTTGAAGATTAATCTGTTCGTACTTTTGATTCATTTCAGTTATTTTATCTGTTAGTTTATTAATTTCATACTCAAGCTCATTAACTCTTTGTTCCTTTAACTTTAAATCTCTTAACGTTTTTGTTTGTTCAACTTTCACTTGATTTGATGATTTATCAATTTCATTAAGTCGTGAATTTAACGAAACACATTGGTTAGTCAAATCGGTATTTGCTGCTATTTTTGAATTAACCTCGTTTACAAGTTCAGAAATTCTATTTTCGCAGGTTACGAGAGTGCCTGACATTTCTGTAAGTTTATTATTGAGTTGAATATTTTTTATCTCAACGGATTCGAGCTTTTCTGTTAACTCATTACAATTTGAAGTCTTTAAAGATACTTCTTCTTCTAGTTCAGAAATTCTATTTTCGCGGATTAAGAGAGTGCCTGACATTTCTGTAAGTTTATTATTGAGTTGATTATTTTTTATCTCAACGGATTCGAGCTTTTCTGTAA
>NZ_JBLWFH010000027.1:0-10770 GCF_050306235.1 Glaciecola sp. 1036
TTTGACGCCAAATGAATCAGAAAAGAGATATTGGAATTACTATAAACCCGTGGCCAAAAACACTTGACCACTACAAACCAACTTTCTGCGTTAAGATAATGGCTTGGAACTATAGATAGTTGGAATAGGCTTTCAAAAACTGTCTGCCACAATCCGCCCGTTCTTAATGCCCCAAATATATGTTTTTCAATAGCAGGGGTAACACTTTGCTTTGAACGCCAAGTTAGTGACTTTACAAAAAGGCTATGTGCTAAATCTTTGTCTAAGCCTAAGCGGTTATCAGTGATTTCGATACCGATCTCTTCAGGGAGAATGCTTGCAAGAGCTTCTAAGACGCCACTCTCCATATCTGTTAAAATCGCCAGCTTTCCTGCAAGGATTGATAGATCACTATTGCCAGTTTCTTGATAGGATTGAACTATTGAAGATGCGCGCAGCATATCTCCAAACCTTTGATAACCAAACCTAATAAGAAAATCTTCATCGTCAGTTGCTGATAAAATTAGTAGTTGCTCTTTAACTAGCTCATCAATAAACCTTTCTGGAAGTAGCTCATTTCCTAGAATAGGTTTAATTGTATTTACGGCAGTTTCCCAATTTATAGTTTGGGTTTCTGAATGAGCTAGAACATCAGACAATTTGCTCATTACCGCTCTAACGATATTTTTAGGAGTAACGTAGTCTAATCGCCCTCTCAATGAGTCATCGATTTGCTTGAGGTGTTTAGAAAAAATGGTTGAGAAGCCACTAGTCGATACATCAAGAGAACAAGAGTCCTCCGACTTGTGAGTTTTGAAGACCAAATGTAGGAGTAATGGGTTTCGTAGCTCATCTGTAAAAATAGGTGTTATCTCACTTTCAACATTGTAGCGTTGAGAGAACGAAGAGAGGACATCGTGAAAATTCCTAGTGAATCCAATATGACTATATGCATAGCCAGGGAATCGTTCATCAACAACTAAATTGGCATATATATCGCGACTAGACACAACAATCTTGATACGAGGATATTCATTTAGTTGTTGGATTAATTCTGGCAGTTTGTTTTTCCACTTTCTTGCCTTGGCTCCTTCGTTTAACGCATCGATAGCAATAACAAAACAATGGTTATTGGCTTGAGCACTTGCTTGAAGACAAGATAGTAATTTGTCTCGACCAACATCGGATCCAAAGCCTAGTTTGCTTCTTACTACATCCCAAGGTTCCGCGTTATCAAAATCTTCTCCAAATAGCACTAGAGTATGAGCGCCTTTGTCGAGTCTTCTCTTCGCAAAACTTACGATAGAATGTGTCTTGCCTGCACCAGCTGGACCGGTTAGTAGGAAAGATCGAGCGTGGCAAGACTGAATCAGAGGGCTGTTGAGAGAATTTTCAATATCTATTATCGAAGCAAGTAATTCCCTCGAGGCATCTAGGTTCTCAGCAGGGAATACACACATATATTCAGCCTGGAATTGTCTAAATGAAGGCGTATCATTACCTTCACCGTGTTCTGCAAAAAACTTATTCTCTTGCTGCCTTATAGCATTTTCACAGAGCGGCTTAAGTGATCTTATGGTATCTAAAGTTGAACAAATAACTGTTTGGTCAATAATGTTGTGCTTACTAGAAGTTTTCTCTAGAAGTACTTCTAGTAGCTGTATGGCTTGTACTCTCTCGCTTTCAGGTGTCTGGGAGAATACCTTTTCTGAATATTGAGCTTTTGTCCTGAAGCTGATTTTTAATGGTTTCCAAATATTAACGAGCCACTGTTTAAAATCATAAACTTCTCCAAAAGAATCTAAAGCATCATGGGCTTCTGTAATTATATCTAAATCACTGCAATACCTTGGACCAGCGAAGGCTGCTGCTGAGTCAATACAGTTTTGTATCTTCTGAGATGTTAATGTGTTTTCGTTAAACCAGTAGGCTACAAAACCACCACTTTTGTCTATTTCTAATATCTGCTGTCTAGATATTTCAGCTGTAATCAGTTTTATATGAAGATTCGGTTTTTGAGTTTTGATGTCATCACACCATTCTTCAAACTTTTCAACTTCACTTTTTCCTCTTTTTCCTTCCGCGACTTTGCCTGTTAGATCAAATGGTATATAAACCCAGTATTCAGATAATGTTGGATGGTTTTTTAATGCAGTGGTTAATGATTTCTTGATCTGGCCAAATTCACTATTGCCAAGCTTAAAAAAGTATTTTGCTTGAATTCCTAGAATATCGCCTGTGGGGGTTTTGTAATAAGCTTCTACACCCCCGTCACCACCATCGCCGCGCAAACTAAAGAACGAAGAGCCTTGTGGTGATTTACAATGTGCTTTAAAAAGTTGAATCGCTAGCGATTCAAAGCTGTCATTTTTACTCTTAGGTGTAGATCGAATTTGATGGAAATCTATCGTAGCCAAAATAGTTACCTTTTTACTTATATTTTGTTTGTATCTAAGCCAGCTTTTTTCAATCGGCCTGTAAGGTTTCTCATCTTGCTAAATTCGGTGCCATAACTCGGCTTGAGACCGACCTCTTCACAAAACTCTTTCGCTGTGATGTGTTGAAGCTCATCAGCATATTTGATCATTTGAAGGTGCAACTCTGCCATATACTGGTTACGTGGAGCATTTTCCAGGGTCTTGCGTATTGCGAGAAAAATCTGCTCTTTCATTGCTATTTCTCATCTTTTGTCTGATGTTATAGCTAACTTAGCAAAGTTAGCTAATTTTGCAATTGATAGCGGTCTCAATGCTTGACTTTCACATGTGAAAGTCAAGTATGTGTAGAATAGCTTATTGTTTTTTGGCTTTTAATCTTTGTAATCAATTGCTTACTTTGTTGATGCTGAGTAAATAATCACACTAATATGTAGGACCAACCAATGGAGAACGTCTTACTTTTTGCCTTTCCATTAGCCTAAGTATCGCAAAAACAGTTACTGTGGCTTACTCTCATATTGGTACTAACTTGGAATGGGGCAGGAACGTGCTAGTTGTAGCTTTGCTAGAACTGTTTTGAACAAAAGCTACTTAGAAGCTAAGTTCTTCTATTTGTCTTCGGATAATGTCAAGTAATGCAAATGGCTAGATGCCGTCATCGCTCACACCTAATTCAGTGACTAAACTCAGCGTACCACGACAAATATCTCTTCAAGAGAAAGATAACTTCATATTTGCTAACCACCGTGGCATTTTTTATACTTTTTTCCGCTTCCACAAGGGCATGGTTCATTTCTGCCTATTTTCCGCTTTTTTTTAGGTTCTAAATAATGTTGTTTATTAACAGAGGTTGGGCTTTTGGTACGCTCTCTCATGCTTTGGGCTTCTTTATAAATGTGCTCATTAGATTCAGTTTGTTCAGTCGGCACATCAACCCTGAAATATTGGGCAGCTTCATAAACTCTGCCTTTCCCAACTTTAATAAGCATTCCCATTAGTTCTTTCGTATTAATAGAAATGGCAACTGCACTTGCCGTATCGTTGACCTTCTCCCACTCAACGTCATACTTGGAGTTTTGTATCCAAACAAAAATTGGCTTTCCTTCTCCGCCAAATGCGAAGTAACGTGCAGGGTGCTTTTCTATAGAGTTATCTAAATCAGAAAGGTATTTTCCAAAGCTAATACGAGTTTCCTCGCCAAAATCTCGAATAAGGCTGTCCACAGAAAGCCATCCAGGTTTGCGAGAAACATCTAGTGCCGTAAGTGCCTTCGAAACCGCATCAGGGAACTCCTGAGTAGGTATAGGGCTTGTGTCCCATTGCCCGCTTTCGAAAAATTTGTCGACAACACGACTTAATCCGTTACATATGACTAAACCAGAATTTTCGCTCTTAGTTTTTTCAATAATTTCCTGATCAAACCGATTGTTAGTTAGGTATGCTCCTAAATGATCAAACTCATCAAAAAGAAGCCCTTGTTTTACACCTGCAATTGCCTGACGCACTTCCATGTAATGCGCAAATATCCCTGGTGTAGGCAACATCCGTTTTAGAACAAAAAGATCATCGATTGAAATTGATACAAAGCTATGTTGTCCTAAGAGCGGTTTTACTTGTGGTAAGTTTTTAGAAAATGCTGAAAAGGGAGAGAATGATTCAACTGTTAATCCAATAGGGATCATTACACGGTAATCTGAATGGCGAAGTTTTCCTATCTCCTCATACTTTCCGTTGACTAGGTTGAATATTGAGACTTCATCCGCAGATTTTAAATATTCAAAAAAACGCTCACATTGTTTGTAAGCTTTTAATATCAAGTCTTTTATAGACTGTGAATGGCGTTTAAAATCGAGTTCGGGTGACGCTATTGTTGCAGCAGCTCCCGCTTTAGCCTCAACAAGGTAAAGTACATCATCAATTAAAACTAGTGTGTCATTCTCTGCCCATTGTTTAGTCTTGGGATCCTTATAATAGACTTCTTGATAAACGGTAGCATTAGCGAGCTGTTCAGCAAGTATTTCAGGAAAGGCAGCTTCGCTCATGACCTTCTGCCGCTCTTTAAACTGTTCTTTATATTCAGGTTTCTTTTGCAATAAATTGAAAAGAAGTGAACGGTAGCCAGCATCTCGAATAAAACAGGGGTCTACCGCATAATAGTCTTCATTAAGTTTGATTAGAGGTTTTTTTCTGGCAGGTAATGTCCTGTAAGGTGTGCCTGAGTAGTCACCATCACTGAAAAAATCGACCTCTTCACCACGTTGATACGCCAGATCAGCTAAAAATTCTGATGGTAATTTTGTATGCCTGCTAACATTTGCAATGCCACCTCTCAACATATCATCTACGGCTAAGCCTGCACGCTTTGTTTGTTGCGCATTTACTTCAACCCACTCTTCCATAACCTCTTCGAGCTGTTTTCCTTTCTCTGTCGCAAACCTTTGAGCGGCTTCAAATTGCTTAAGCATTTCTTCAATAGCGTTAGCTTGCCCTGTACGAGTTGTATTAGCTAACTGCTGAAATCCCTCTGCAATATCAACAGCTCCAATACCATAAATATCGTTTAAAATGTCATCATGTTGAGCGAGCACGTATTGATAAAACTCGCCCTCTAAAACCTGATATCGATTACCTCTGAGCATCACCCAAGATGATTTTGCGTGAAATTCGATATCCGCAGTATCAGAACCGAAGTCTTTATTATCAGTGTTTGCAGAGGACACCATAGCAAAGAACATTGCTTTTTCTCGTAAACTCCTACTAAGTGCAAACAGTTCACTACATTTAGTTTCATCGAACTCTACATCATCAGGAGCAACATCTGATGCTAGAACCGCATGAACGTATTCCAATAAAAACTGAACTTCGTTTCTTTCTTCACTAGGAAACTCTGTATCGAGTTCAGGCGAAGTAGTGCTGTTACTCATCATCAACAGTTGGGCATAGATGTACCCTAGGAGTTCTTCTGGTGGCATTCCATTTACTAAAAGACGTATTTTGGCCGCAAGTTCTTTCATTTCTTTCAGAATGTCTGCCGCAACTTGTGCTTGTTCAATCAATTGAAGTACCTTATAGATAAAGTGGAAATTTAGCTCGTTACTGAACCGCTACGAAATCGATGGACACAAGCATGCCTGTACGATTACCCAACTATTAGCATATTGAGTCATAAAGGAAATTTGGTCAAATAATGAGATTCAAGAATGTTGCGAGTAATGACTCTAAGTAAGAATGGAGCAAAACCTTCTCAGAGCGAAAGACAAACGACGATAAAAAGCATCGAAAAGTTTCGAGCTTTATTGTCGAGGTACCAAACTTTAATGTTCGGCGACAGCTTATAGCTAACAGTTGATGCAATTAAATCTGACTGCTTACTCTTTCACATATATCACTAATGTTTGATTAGAAGAATAAGTGATATGCTTTTGGGCTATGCTCTGACCATGCTCTAGGGCGATAGCTATAAGAGAAAGGTGATATCGTTGACTCACAATGTGCCTAAAAATCGGTTTTCCCCAAATTTTGATAGTTTCCCAATGGGCTCGCCGGAGCGTTTTATACACTGGAGTTGGCAATTGAGAATGATGAGATTCCATGCGTTCATCGATGAATGCGGAGATGATATTAGGGATACGTACAACCTCATCAATCATGAAATAGGTGTTCAAACCATTTATATCGATCTTCTGGCATTAAGTGAAAATGAAAAAAACGAGTTGCAGCTAACTAAGATCATCTGTAACCATGAACAGCCGACATGGATCTGGTTTATAAATTGCGAGGCTCTTTTGGACACTTCGCGAGCTGGTTGGCTCCGTTCTCTACTCACTACTTTTTTCGTGGATCACGTCAGAGTGACTTTTCTGTTAGATAGCCACGAGCACTACAACAATATATTTCTAAGTTATTCAGCCCCTCTTTATAAAACGACTACAGCTCTTGAGATTCCAACAGTTTAAACTAGCTTATCCCAAAGCAACTTTATTCTGTGGAGCGAGGGGGAACAAGCCTTAGATGATTAATATCGTGTTATTTTATTCTAACAATTTGTTTCCTCTGCTGTTCAATTAGCTCATTCTCAAGTTGTGTAATTTTGAGGTGAGCTTTTCGCAAGGCATGAGATAGCTGATGATGCTCAGCCGCCATTTTCGCGACCATTGCTTTAAGTTCATCAACCTGCTCACGGTACTGAATTTTAATCCGCTTTTCTTCGTTGCGTTTGAATCTTAATTTTTCAAGATCGGATTCGATTGGTGTAATGGATGATGAAGCTTTAATCTTTGCAGCTTCCGATTGCACTTTAAGCTTAAACTCTTTGTAGTAATAGCAACTTCCATTTCCAAGTCCAGCCTCTTCTTCGACAGCACGAACTGACAATTTCCGGTGCTCTGGTATTCGTTTTGTTTTCCCATTTAGGATTCGTTGAAGTGCGGCTTCAAGTTGAAGCAAGGTATTTTCTGATTTTTTCATAAATTGACAACCTCTATGGGATGTTCATATTCTTCAAATGGTATATCAAAATCACGCATAACATTTTCAGCGGCCCTGATTTGAGTTATACAATGAGAATATTCACCTGGACTGACATCATTTTGCTTAACTAGATATGTGGTAAGAGCCACATGGCGCTTTTTCCACCATTGTGCTTTTTCTCCGTCAATTACACTGCCGCTGGATTTACAATCCACACAGAAAGATGGATTAGATATGCCTTCCATATCGCAGTCATAACCGTTTTTACAGTAGCTATGTAATGTACCGTGCAATGTCATTCGGCCTGCCTTGACTAGCCTGTAAAGGTTATCCCAACTGCTATATATCTCAGGTTTCCTATCCCTCATCGCCACAATCATCTTTCCGAAACTACCAGACAGTTTTTCATCACCATTAAACCATTTATCAAATTGAGCTGTGGTTTGAATCAACGACACTTCATTTAAAATTTTTATTAGATCATGGTCAGCATGGATATCATGTAGCCTAGCTTGAACTGCTCCTGAACTATACCAATCACTCATTCTCAAATAGAGATGCTTGAATTGTTGCTTAATCGCAATGGGGTGACCCAAATTATTCCTGACCGAAAATACAGCAAAAGTTCTTCTGAACTGATGGGTGGATAGAGGCCAAATTTCCCCTAATATAATTCTTTCAACAATTGTGCCGTTATTATTTGGGTTTAGTTGTATACATTCATTTATAGAATCGGCTGTAATCACAGCTTTTGCATTCCTAGAGAATCGTCTTAGCCGTTCATTCCAACTGTCTCGAGCGATTATTTTTGGCGCATTCATACGTTCTTTTTGAGTCAACCAGAGACATTCAGCTGTTTCTGATAGCTGTTTTCGAACACTATTACTTGATGAATTTATAGCTTTGTCGTAGAGCTGATTACGTAACCCTTCGCTCAAAGCCGAAGCTAAATCTATCGCCTTTGATACAATAGGGCTACATAGCCATTCCTCGGCCTTTTTGCCTGCGGCCATCTTATGAGTACTAGCTTTAACTACGTGAAAGTCTTGCCCATCAAGTTGATATGAATGGAAGCTATTTCTCCGTAATTCAAATAGCTCGCTCACCCTCATGCCAGTGAAAGCGGCACAACAAATAAAGCATGCTGCTTGTAGTTGTCCACGCCAAGCTGCGTACCAGTTACCGTCTTCGTTACATCCGGGGAGTAATCCTGTTTTTGAAAGGTTTCTATGAATGATGTCACGATAAGGCTCTGGTAGAAAATTGTTTACTTCATGTCCGTAATTCCTTCGATCCAGATTTCCATATTCATCATGTAGCCACTTCCATTTACCTGTTGCGATTAAATCGTCAACAACAGTACGACCTGCTTCATAGTTAGATTGAAGACTTTGCTCTAGTTGAGAGATTTCTTTACGGTACTTCCATGCTGACTCAACAAGCAGCACCGCTTCACTATAGATTTTATCGACGATGTCTTGAGGGATGGCTAAATACTGTTTTGTATCCCTTTTAGTGGTGCAAGATAGCTTTTTTGCTCTTGTGGAAAAATTTATTTCAGGTAATGTAATTTTAAATGGTAGAAAGTAATTTAGTCGTACGATTGATTTTAGGGAGGAAAATATTTGTATAATATAATTTCTGCTAAGTCCTTCCAAATGTTCTTCAAGCTTAGACCATACTTCATCATTATTTAATTCTGTAATGTCAAACTTCTCCTGAGCGATTAGAGATAAAATGACTTTTTTGAGCGGAATGTTAAATCTTGATGTAAGTGTGGTTATCTTGCAGGCTTTTCCTGATTTGTTTCCTATAGCATACAACCAGCCATATGCTATGAGTTTAGCTTGCATAAGTAATATAGGGTGTTCGGTTAAAAATGAAAAATTAAACTCACTCTGATTTCTAGTTCCCCCTATATCACTTCTAAAGGTCGAACAATCCCAGATGGTGTCACCAAATCTTGATACGATATTTCCTTCAGTGTCAACACTTATTGGTATATTGTTTAAAGATTTGAAATCCTTTTTAATATAAAGTTCACTAACCTTTATATTGCATTTTGGGATATCCTGATCGAGGAAGTCATTCGGTAGATTGATTTGTAACTCCATAGTGAAATCCCAGTATTATAATTCGCTGGCTGCGTCGGGCCAAAGAGGATGTCGCCCATCTTCATCGAGTTTCCTCTGAGCTTGGCGTAAAACCTTTGGATTAATTTTCTTTAGTTTTTTATCAATGCTTTCAATAATTTCAGCAAAATTATCAGAATGATGATTCTTATCGATATGTAAATAGTGCGATTCCTCTAAGTTTTCTCTGTAACTTAATATACACCATATATCTGTTACTGATTCTACTAAGACTTGGCTTGAACATTCCCAGCACTGCTTTAGCTCGGCACAGGCTAGCTTTACGCCATCTCCGATTAAACCATGAGAATTGGCTCGACGAGTAAACTTTCTATTTTTTTGAGCATTGTTACCTTTGCAATAACTTCCATTTGCGCTTTTGATTGGTGGGGTAGAGCTGTTCAAGTAAGATTCGTAAGTGAGAACTTCAATTTTATATGTATCCTTAACAACTTTTTTGGCTGCTTCAACTCCATTTCCATCCCGAACTGTTTGCTCAAGTATCAAACAAGTGTCCCTGTTCATTAGGTTGTTTTCTAATGGGTTCCCTGAACTGTAAGAACGCTTTATTACTTCTGGAGTATTATCTAGTAATAGTGCAGCCTCAATTTCTCTTCCTCGTGCAAGTGTTAAATAACTACCAGTGACTCTAAATCTCCTGATCACGGGAATCAGTTTTTGACCTGAGTCATCTACCAAGGGAAAGTTTTTTGATAGCCAGTTCCGAATGAAGTCATTTAATATATGTCCCGTAATAGGCTTTGGTTTTCCGCTATTGATATATTGAAAAAGTAATGCGTCAGAACTTGGATCAATCAGTGTTGAAATATCTATAAGGTCAGTGAAAAAATCTCTAGCATATTTTGGTATCTCTAGTTGTTGATTATCACCTAATTCAACACTTATGTTTTTAAATGCTCTTCTCTTAAATGCTGACATTTTATACCAAGGAGATATTTGATCTCGGAGTTTTTCTGGACGTTTTAGCTGAAACAATATCGAACTATTGCACCAAGTATAGAAACTTAGTAAGAAAGTAGCGCAGCACATAAGCTTGGTAATACCTGCCCGTACGGAAAGGTTTTTATCAGCTAGGTTTATTACCATTGTCTGCTTTTTGTGCCCAGCATCAATATGAAACTGTGGGCTGATGATAAATTGCTGGTGAAGTTGTTTAAAAATCTCATGTAGTAATGCTAATAGCTTTCTTAGATCATTATCACTATATGCAGCTGTTGGTTTACTTTGAGATTTTCCTGAGAATGAAAAATTTGGCATCCATTTTTGATATTCCACTTCCATTATTTTGAGCAAATTTTTCAATCCTGATATTCGCTGTGTTAACGTTGAGTCTATAATTTCTCCTCTTCGTTGTCTTGATTTATAAAATTCTATTTCTTTTAACGCTGGGTCTTTCGTTAAAGGTAGTAAGCCATTGCTATCGCAAAATCGGAAGTGTAATCTGGCAGTAATAAACAAGTCATATTTTGTGGGATCTGAATAATCTTGATTCTCCATAATGGCTTCAAATAATTTATAAGCCACTATATCTCTGTTTGCATATTTACTATTATTAGCTAATATTTTTTTAGTTATGGGAATGTCGAAGTAACGGAACCTGTTGAAATCAAGAGTTACTACACCATTTACACCATCAATTACTTTTTGAGTTAAGGTGTAGTGGTCAAGTGTTTTTGGCCACGGGTTTATAGTAATTCCAATATCTCTTTTCTGATTCATTTGGCGTCAAA
>NZ_JBLWFH010000028.1:0-2652 GCF_050306235.1 Glaciecola sp. 1036
GTGAAACGCCCTGTGCGGAGCCGCATGCAGGGTGTTGTGGGGGCTGAGGGTTAGAGACCCTTGGCTACCCGATTATGAGTTATTTAGCAAGTAGGCCCACACGCTCCCTTCCTTCAGGTGTTTTAATCGAAAAGTCAGTTCCTGCAAACTCTTCTCCCTCTGGACCACATAAAAATGCGACTGCTTTGGCAGCCCATTCTGCCGGAATGTGTGTAGACCACTCCAAATCGCTTACCACATTAATCTTGGCATCACGAATTTTAGACATCATATCAGTGGCTACCGTGCCAGGCGAGAGGCCAACAACTCGTATATTAGTGCCTTGAAGCTCGCGATGCGCAACTTCGGTTAATTTCTTTGCCGCGGCTTTGGTTGAACAGTAATGACTCCACCCAGGTAACGCACTATTGGCAGCACCTGAACTCATATTAACGATTACCCCTTCACCAGCTTCAATCATATAAGGCAACACCGCCCGCATACAGTAGTAAACACCTTTATAGTTGATATCTGCTGCCAAAGACCATTCAACTGGATCACTATCAACCAAGTGACTCAGAGGATCGATAACACCCGCGTTATTTACTAGAAAATCGATTTTACCTGTCTGATCAATACAGTACTTAACAACAGCCTCTACAGAAGAGTAATCCCTTACATCACATACGTGAGCTTTCGCCGCTCCTCCTTTGCTATTTATCGTCAAAACGGCTTCTTCTAGTTTATCTATACTACGTGCGGCAAGTATTACGCTTGCACCGAGCTCAGCCAGCTTTTCCGCGGTTGCTAAGCCTATCCCTTTACTCGCCCCCATAACTAAGGCGGTCTTATTGGTAAAATCTATCGTTTGCGCCACCTTAAATTACCTCTAATGTATTTTTTACTTGAGCTTGCAATGCAAGTTTCTGTTTAGCCAAGCTTTCCTCGTCGAGCATAGATGTGCCCTCTATACGAAATACGGTTATGTCTTCTATCCCAATAAACTTAAGCAACGCTACAAGGTAAGGTTCTAAGAAATTCATTGAGCTTAGATCGCCATTCCCGGTATAACCTTGTGCGCCATAAGACAAAGCCAGAATCGCTTTTTTCCCTCTCACTAAACCAGAGAAGCCAGACTCATCGAAACTAAAGGTCTCGCCGACCCTAACAATCTGGTCAATCCATGCCTTTAGTGATGATGGAACCCCAAAGTTATAAATAGGTGCACTGATAACAAGCGTTTCTGCTTCCTTAATTTCTTTAATTAATTGATCCGATAACGAAGTGGCTTTCTCTAGCACAGGCGTGAAGCTTTCCTTCGGGGTGAAGAAGCCGGTAATTGTGTCTTGTGAAATAGACGAGATTTCTTGGATCGATAAGTCACGCTGATAGATCTCGATATCAGGGGTGTTGATAACGAGCTGCTTTTGCACGGCATCAGCAATAAATTTGGAATGAGAATTAGCTCTGCGTGGACTGGAGTCTATACGTAGTAGTGACGGCATTTATTACTCTCCTAACTCTGGTTAATAAGTAAGGAAATGGTAATTAATGCGCTAATACTGATAAACTACATAAAAAGCAATTAACTAATGCATCGGTCGCACGAATGAATCTCGACAATATCCAGCTCTTCATACTGGTATACAAAGCGAAAAACTTCGCCAGCGTTGCTAAAAAGTTAAACGTCGCTCCCTCTTCAGTATCACGCGCCATCGCAGGTTTGGAAGAGCAGTTACAAGCGCGCTTATTTCAACGTACAACCCGTACATTAACGCCGACTCAATTAGGAGAGGATTACTTTCATAGAGTAGAGGCACTTATTCATGAATTGGAGTTAGCGAGGGACGAGGTCTTCAACCAGAACTCAGAGCCTTTTGGCAGCATAAAAGTGACAGCATCAACTTCATTTGGCGAAAAAGTGCTCTCTCCCATTCTTAATGGATTCTTCGATCGATACCCTAAAATCCGACTTGATCTAGTGTTAAGCGATGCTCAAGTCAATGTGATAGATGATAGATTTGACTTGGCGATCCGCCACGGTGCCCTTCGTGATAGCAGCTTGGTTGCGAGAAAACTCATAGACGTTCGCTATGCACTGGTTGCATCCCCAAACTACTTAGCAAGATCAGCTAAAATAGAAAAACCACGCGATATTCTTGCACATCGACTCATTAGTTTTGCGTACAGCTCATTCAATACCGAGTGGAGTTTCAAAAAAGGCGAATCAATAGAATCGATTCCGATAGAGCCAGTACTCACATTGACTACAGCGTCTGCCATCCAAAAATCTGCCGAGAGCGATACGGGTATCGCATTACTACCAAATTGGGCCATTAAAGATGAGCTGAAGACTAAAAAGCTGATTAGTATTTTGCCAGATTGGCAAGTGGCTGGTGCAGACTTTGATACATCGATTTGGTTAGTCTATCCATCCAGACGCTTCTTACCTGTTAAAACAAGAGCATTCATAGATTACTTGTTGGCCCAAGTTTAGCTTCATAACATTAAGCTAAGCGGCGCAGTTGCGTGGGGTATAATGGCGAAGCCGCCCCGCGTAAATGCGTCCGAGCGACCGAAGGGAGTGGTCTTAAGCGCTTTGTGTACGCCCAGCATGGGCATGAACTAATGAGGTGAAAGTCCTCTGTAGGAAAATCACCGTCTTTTAACATC
>NZ_JBLWFH010000029.1:0-1788 GCF_050306235.1 Glaciecola sp. 1036
TGGGATGACTCATCTTTGGGCCGGCTTCCCGCTTAGATGCTTTCAGCGGTTATCCGTTCCGAACGTAGCTACCGGGCAATGCCTTTGGCAAAACAACCCGAACACCAGCGGTTCGTCCACTCCGGTCCTCTCGTACTAGGAGCAGCTCCCATCAATCATCCAACGCCCACACCAGATAGGGACCGAACTGTCTCACGACGTTCTAAACCCAGCTCGCGTACCACTTTAAATGGCGAACAGCCATACCCTTGGGACCGACTTCAGCCCCAGGATGTGATGAGCCGACATCGAGGTGCCAAACACCGCCGTCGATATGAACTCTTGGGCGGTATCAGCCTGTTATCCCCGGAGTACCTTTTATCCGTTGAGCGATGGCCCTTCCATACAGAACCACCGGATCACTATGACCTACTTTCGTACCTGCTCGACGTGTCTGTCTCGCAGTTAAGCTGGCTTTTGCCATTACACTAACCTCACGATGTCCGACCGTGATTAGCCAACCTTCGTGCTCCTCCGTTACACTTTGGGAGGAGACCGCCCCAGTCAAACTACCCACCAGACACTGTCCGCATCCCCGATTCAGGAGACAACGTTAGAACATCAAACATACAAGGGTGGTATTTCAAGGTCGGCTCCACGCATACTGGCGTACACGCTTCAAAGCCTCCCACCTATCCTACACATGTAGGCTCAATGTTCAGTGCCAAGCTATAGTAAAGGTTCACGGGGTCTTTCCGTCTAGGTGCGGGTACACTGCATCTTCACAGCAAGTTCAATTTCACTGAGTCTCGGGTGGAGACAGCGTGGCCATGGTTACACCATTCGTGCAGGTCGGAACTTACCCGACAAGGAATTTCGCTACCTTAGGACCGTTATAGTTACGGCCGCCGTTTACCGGGGCTTCGATCAAGAGCTTCGCATAAGCTAACCCCATCAATTAACCTTCCGGCACCGGGCAGGTGTCACACCGTATACGTCCACTTTCGTGTTAGCACAGTGCTGTGTTTTTAATAAACAGTCCCAGCCACCTGGTCACTGCGACCTCCAACCGCTTAGAGAGCTAGTCTCATCACAGCCAGAGGCGTACCTTCTCCCGAAGTTACGGTACAATTTTGCCGAGTTCCTTCACCCGAGTTCTCTCAAGCGCCTTAGTATTCTCTACCTGACCACCTGTGTCGGTTTGGGGTACGGTTCACATAATCATAAGTTTAGAAGCTTTTCCTGGAAGCAGGGCATTAACAACTTCACCACCTTGGTGGCTCGTCTCGTGTCTCAGCCTTAAGAAACCGGATTTACCTAATTTCTCAGCCTACGCACTTTCACTTGGACAACCAACGCCAAGCTTGTCTAGCCTTCTCCGTCCCTCCATCACTGATTATATAAGTACGGGAATATTAACCCGTTTCCCATCGACTACGCATTTCTGCCTCGCCTTAGGGGCCGACTTACCCTGCCCTGATTAGCATGGGACAGGAAACCTTGGTCTTTCGGCGTGCGGGTTTTTCACCCGCATTATCGTTACTCATGTCAGCATTCGCACTTGTGATATGTCCAGCATGCTTCTCAACACACCTTCATCCACTTACACAACGCTCCCCTACCCAGCAGACATCCTTAAAGCCACTCCACTACTGATGGACGCTTTACCAGCGGGCGCTTCGCGCGTCGCTGTTAGCTTCCAACTGCAAGAAGCTTTAAGTGATGTCTGCTGCCGCAGCTTCGGTATATTGCTTAGCCCCGTTACATCTTCCGCGCAGGCCGACTCGACTAGTGAGCTATTACGCTTTC
>NZ_JBLWFH010000030.1:0-1505 GCF_050306235.1 Glaciecola sp. 1036
TCAAGTCATCATGGCCCTTACGTGTAGGGCTACACACGTGCTACAATGGTAAGTACAGAGGGAAGCGAACTTGTGAGAGTAAGCGGACCCCAAAAAGCTTATCGTAGTCCGGATTGGAGTCTGCAACTCGACTCCATGAAGTCGGAATCGCTAGTAATCGCAGGTCAGCATACTGCGGTGAATACGTTCCCGGGCCTTGTACACACCGCCCGTCACACCATGGGAGTGGGATGCAAAAGAAGTAGCTAGTCTAACCTTCGGGGGGACGGTTACCACTTTGTGTTTCATGACTGGGGTGAAGTCGTAACAAGGTAACCGTAGGGGAACCTGCGGTTGGATCACCTCCTTACCAAAGACAGTTGTGACTGCTTAATGCAGTGCTCACACAGATTGTTTTGTTTTGAAAGAAAGAGCCAACAACACCCAAGCAAAGAATTAAGTGGGGCTATAGCTCAGCTGGGAGAGCGCCTGCCTTGCACGCAGGAGGTCAGCAGTTCGATCCTGCTTAGCTCCACCACTTTTTATGTCGGCAGGCAAAAAAGAAGTATTTGTTTTTGACGACGTAAGAAAAACACTGATTGCAAGTCATTGATTTAGCAAGAGTGGTAAAGAAGACTGATTTTGCGAGCAGTTTGGTTTGAATGAGTGCCGACTTGAAGAGAGCGGAGGGCGCATACGAGCAGTATGTAACCGACAAACGATGAAACCAAGGTGCGCAGTCAAGCCAAAGTGAGAAGTAAAATAGGCTTGTAGCTCAGCTGGTTA
Source organism: Glaciecola sp. 1036 (assembly GCF_050306235.1). Classification (NCBI taxonomy): domain Bacteria; kingdom Pseudomonadati; phylum Pseudomonadota; class Gammaproteobacteria; order Alteromonadales; family Alteromonadaceae; genus Glaciecola; species Glaciecola sp. 1036. The sequence goes on from NZ_JBLWFH010000030.1 coordinate 766, forward strand.
GAGCGCACCCCTGATAAGGGTGAGGTCGGCAGTTCAAGTCTGCCCAAGCCTACCATTTACCACAAACACTTGCATTGCAAGTGGCGTGATAAATCACTTAACCGCAAGGAGACCTTGCTGATGATTTATCGACTTGCTAAAGGTAGTGGTTAGATTAGCAATTGCAGGGGTTTGTGCACGCTACGCACTTGTCCGCCTTGCCTAAATTGCAAAATAAGAAATTTAAGTGTGGTGGCAACAGGAAGTTACTAAGCCTTAATGAATGAGGTCTGAAAAGAAGTTATTCATTAGGGTTTTTTACTCTAAACGAGCGAAGCTCGTGCTCTTTAACAATTTGGAAAGCTGATAGTAATTTATATTATGAAATGAAAGAGTCAGTTGCCGAAAGGCAACCAAGCGACTCTATCTGACACAATAAACGTGTAGCGTATAGTGGTCATGTCATACTCCTCGTGAGTACGAGTGTCCTCCTTGCGCAAGAATTTCATCTTCTTCGAAGATAAAATTTTGCACGTAATTAGCAAGTCATTCATACAATCAAACAGCGTCGGATAAAAAGGCGATGCTGCAAGACACCGGAGGCAAAACTAAGTTTTAGACACTCATGCTAAAACGAGGAATTGCCGAGTCATTGGTTTTAGGTTGTTAGCGACGTGAGGAGTCAGAAAGGCGCATACGATAAGTATGTAACTGCCGAACGACGAACCCAAGCTGACAAGATAAAGACAATGAGGAAGGCA
>NZ_JBLWFH010000031.1:0-1391 GCF_050306235.1 Glaciecola sp. 1036
GGTCGTGGCCTGCGCCGATGTATGGACTCCCTCCCTTAGAGGGAGTAGCGTAATAAGCGACAAAACCTTTACCTTGGAGTCCATACATGAATCATCATAACCTCATTGCTATTGATATCGCAAAATCTTCATTCCATGCCGTCCGGTTAATTAATAATAAGGTGACAACGGATAAAGCTTTTAATAGGCAGCAACTGAAAACATGGTTAGCCAAGCAAACTAAAGCGCATGTGGTCATTGAAGCTTGTGGCTCTGCGCATTATTGGGCTCGATACGTTAGGCAATATGGTCACAGCGCGCAACTAATTACCCCTAAGCATGTTTCAGCCTTCCGGCAAGGACATAAAACCGATAAGAACGACGCATTGGCTATTGCCGTTGCCAGTTCATCTCCAAACATCAAGAGCGTAGCGATTAAAACCGTTGACCAACAAGCGCTTCAGTCTATCGAGCGTATCCGTCAGCATCTCATCGATAACCAAACCGCTGTCAGTAATATGATAAGAGGATTGCTTTATGAGTTTGGGATAGTGATTAGCAAAGGCATTAGTGCGTTCAAACGAGATATTCCTGACATCCTAGAAGATGCTGAGAATGGGCTGCCAAATATACTTAGACCGCAAATTTTTGATATGTACCAGTCTTACCTTGACGCTGAGCAACATCTGGCAAGTGTAGAGAAAAAGCTTTCTCAGTCAATTAAACAAAATGAACAGTGTCAGCAACTTATGGCCTTAGAAGGCATTGGTCCTATCAACGCGTTAAATCTTATCTTAGCACTGGGCAGCAAAGGCGCTAGCTTTAAAAATGGTCGAGAAGCATCAGCTTGTATCGGCTTAACACCAAAACAATACTCCACGGGTGGTGTTGTGGTGCTAGGAAGCATAGGAAAAAAAAGCGGAAATAAACGCTTGCGTTCGACGCTTATTCAAGGGGCATTAGCGGTCGTCAAAGTCGTTGAAAAGCGAATACCTAGGAATGCAAAAGAAGTGTGGTTGAAAGGGCTCATTGAACGAGCCGGAAAACGAAGAGCAGCAGTAGCACTCGCTAATAAGACGATAAGAACCGCATGGGCAATACTCAAACATGGTGAAGACTATCGAGCTCCCAATGCAACTTAAAAAGACGGGCAAAAGCAGCCACTATTAGTTTAATTTCAAATCAAAGATATGCGGACAGTAAATAGGTAAGACCGACCTTCGAGAGCCTGATCATCGTGGAGGTATGAACTATACCGTTGCGTCGGGGAGGCACGAAGGAGCGAATACATCCGGGGCCAGAGCTCGCAACTCACCAAGAGTCCGAATATACGCATGCATTCTTCCTAAAAATGTCCAAATAATCCTTGATCTGAAAAGGGAGTCCATATACACGATGACGATTCTTCGTAG
>NZ_JBLWFH010000033.1:0-1300 GCF_050306235.1 Glaciecola sp. 1036
GCCTGATCCGAATGCGTTAGCTCAAACTCGTTTATCATGCAGGTACTCTACTTAACCGTAATTTTGGATTAACCGGTGTAAGTACTACTTCTTTTGCGATAGCCCAGATGTATGCGGCCATTTCTCTGGCTATCGCGGTAATGATTAAATTGTAGTGTTTACCCTTTTTACTCAGGCGCTGATAGCGTTTGCACAGACGCAATTGCGCTTTCCAAGCAATATCGACGATGTCTTTGGGTAAGCCTTCTTGCCTTAACTGTAACTCGGTAGAGACATTCGCTGGATACCGGTAGCTGTGCGCACCTTCAATCAGCAAACGCCGTGCTCGGCCATTTCCCGCTTTTGTAATAGCACCTAAGTGCCGCTTTCCGCCTGATGATTGTTCGCTGGGGACTAAACCTAAATATGCCATGAGTTTTCTTGGATGGTCGAAGCGGTTTAAATCGCCAAGCTCTGCTACCACGCCAACAGCAACGAGCAATCGAACACCGCGCATCGCCTGAACGGCTTTCACCACCGGATAATAACGCCATTGGTGAACGTGGTGAGTTAATTCATTATCTAGCCTTTCCAGTCGCCGGATGCGCTCTTCTATGGTTTGCAATTGTTCCTGCAAAACTATTTGCTGCGCCGGATGAGGCAATATCAATTCCGTTAGCCAGCGAAGGTGCTTCTTCGACCAGTTAGCAGTGCCTTCATAGCGTATGTTGTTGCGAAGCAGTAACGCTTTAAGCTGGTACTTTGCTTCTTTTAAATCCTTCATTGCCGCTTCTCGGGCTCGGGATAAATCCCGCACCGCTTCATCTTCCGGCTCTGGTACATAGATGGGGGTAAGGTCTTCAGACTTTAGTGACCTAACGAGCTTAAGGGCATCCCGTCGGTCGGTTTTAATTCGCTCTCCTGGCTTTTTTGGAATAAGAGACGGTGCCACAACATAGCAACAATGCCCCAAGCTCGTTATCAGCCGATAAATCCAATAACCACACGGTCCAGCTTCATAAACCACGTGCAGTGTCGCGCTGGGATATTTAGATTCAAACTGACGTAACAGCTTTTTGACACTGACTTTGGAAGAAGAGATACGGCCATAGTGAACCGGACTCGCCCCACGCTGTTCCTCACAATAAGCAACCTCATGAAACTCTTTATGCGTATCCAACCCGATAAAAATCATGCTATGTTTGTTCATGCTAGCCTCCAAATTGATTTAGTATTGAACAAACTAATTATGGCACTGGCTTTCAGCTAACCCACGAAAATGCGGAGGCTAGCATTTCACAGGGAGTCATTGTGTCTATGC
>NZ_JBLWFH010000034.1:0-1238 GCF_050306235.1 Glaciecola sp. 1036
CCGCAGCTTCGGTATATTGCTTAGCCCCGTTACATCTTCCGCGCAGGCCGACTCGACTAGTGAGCTATTACGCTTTCTTTAAAGGGTGGCTGCTTCTAAGCCAACCTCCTAGCTGTCTTAGCCTTCCCACATCGTTTCCCACTTAGCAATATTTTGGGACCTTAGCTGGCGGTCTGGGTTGTGTCCCTCTCCACGACGGACGTTAGCACCCGCCGTGTGTCTCCCGGATAGCACTCATCGGTATTCGGAGTTTGCAAAGGGTTGGTAAGTCGGGATGACCCCCTAGCCTTAACAGTGCTCTACCCCCAATGGTGTTCGTCCGAGGCTCTACCTAAATAGATTTCGGGGAGAACCAGCTATCTCCCGGTTTGATTGGCCTTTCACCCCCAGCCACAGGTCATCCCCTAACTTTTCAACGTTAGTGGGTTCGGTCCTCCAGTTGATGTTACTCAACCTTCAACCTGCCCATGGCTAGATCACCGGGTTTCGGGTCTATACCCAGCAACTAAACGCGCAGTTAACACTCGCTTTCGCTACGGCTCCGCTATTGGCTTAACCTTGCTACTGAATATAAGTCGCTGACCCATTATACAAAAGGTACGCAGTCACATGGCAAGCCATGCTCCCACTGCTTGTACGCATACGGTTTCAGGTTCTATTTCACTCCCCTCACTGGGGTTCTTTTCGCCTTTCCCTCACGGTACTGGTTCACTATCGGTCAATCAGGAGTATTTAGCCTTGGAGGATGGTCCCCCCATATTCAGTCAAGATAACACGTGTCCCGACCTACTCGTTTTCACTCTATACAAATCACCGTGTACGGGGCTATCACCCTGTATCGCTGAGCTTCCCAACTCATTCCACTAACTCGTATAAAACTTAAGGGCTAATTCCCGTTCGCTCGCCGCTACTAGGGAAATCTCGGTTGATTTCTTTTCCTACAGGTACTTAGATGTTTCAGTTCCCTGCGTTTGCCTCGTTACGCTATGTATTCACGTAACGATACCTCTAAGAGGTGGGTTTCCCCATTCGGATATCTGTGGCTAAAACGGGTTTTATCACCTCACCACAGCTTTTCGCAGATTAACACGTCCTTCTTCGCCTCTGATTGCCTAGGCATCCACCGTATGCGCTTAGTCACTTAACCATACAACCCTCAATTGCCTTCCTCATTGTCTTTATCTTGTCAGCTTGGGTTCGTCGTTCGGCAGTTACATACTTATCGTATGCGCCTTTCT
>NZ_JBLWFH010000035.1:0-1212 GCF_050306235.1 Glaciecola sp. 1036
TGATCTTCCCCTAAAACACTAGACACTTTTTATGTTCAAAATGAAGTATGATAGGAAGTGTTATGAGAAACAAATATCCACAAGAATTCAAAGATGAAGCAGTGCGCCAAGTATTGGAGCAAGGCCATAGTGTTGTCAGTGTTGCAAAACGATTGGGTGTCACTGATAAATCTCTTTATAACTGGGTCGCCAAAGCGAAGCAAAGCCCTCAAGAGGTAAATGATTCAGATGAAATAAAACGTTTGAAGAAGGAGCTCAAACGAGTCACAGAGGAGCGAGACATCTTAAAGGAGGCCGCCGCATACTTTGCAAGCGAGTCAAGGAAAGGTATGCGTTCATAGAGTCTCGGCTCAATAAATGGAATGTGAAAAAGCTCTGTCGATTACTCAATGTAAACCGTAGCGGATTTTATGCGTGGCGTAAGGGACCTGAGTCAAAAAGAGCGATTGAAAATAAGAGGTTAACCATACAGATTAAATCTGCTTACGTCGAATCTGGTGGTGTTTACGGTAGCCCTAGAATAACTGCCCAGCTCAATAAGTCGGGCATAAAAGTGAGTGAAAATCGCGTTGCTCGATTAATGAAGGCTGCCAAACTCAAGGCAAATATTGGATATAAACGTCGGTATTTTAAGTCTTCAGCGCCATCGATAGTAGCAGATAACCATGTTCAACAGCAGTTTCTAGTGATGCAGCCGGATCACACGTGGGTAACCGACATTACCTACATCAAAACGCATGAAGGCTGGCTCTATTTAGCAGTTGTCGTAGACTTGTTTTCACGAAAAGTCGTTGGCTGGTCAATGAGTGAGCGAATGAGCCGAGAGTTGGTGATAAAGTCCATCATGATGGCAGTCATGCGACGCCAACCAAAGAATGAGGTGATAGTGCATTCGGATCAAGGAAGTCAGTACACCAGTGACGATTTTCAAGACTATTTATCACAACATAATTTAGTCAGCAGCATGAGTCGTCGCGGTCATTGTCTTGATAACGCAGTGGTAGAAAGCTTCTTCCATTCGCTAAAAACAGAGCGAGTTAAAAAGAAAATCTATAAAACCAGAAGCGATGCTAAAGCAGACTTGTTTGATTATATAGAAGCGTTTTACAATCGAGTTCGACTACACAGCCATCTTGGTCAGCAGTCGCCCCATGAATTTGAAGAAATATACAAATTCGCTAGTTGAGTGTCTACAGATTTAGGGGAAGATCA
>NZ_JBLWFH010000036.1:0-1202 GCF_050306235.1 Glaciecola sp. 1036
TGAAATAGTCTCAACTTAATCTGACACTTCTTCTTGCAAAAGAGAGAGTTACCCGTTTTGATAAAGGTGTCGAATCTTTAAATCAAAACAAAAAGGTAACTCTCATGTTGCATACTAACAATCCAATCATCAAACACAAAGCAGGTTTGCTCAATTTAGCTGAAGAACTGGGAAATGTTTCCAAAGCTTGCAAAGTCATGGGCGTCTCACGAGACACTTTCTATCGGTATCAAGAATTGGTTGAAGACGGCGGTATTGATTCATTAGTCAATCGTAGTCGTAGAACGCCTAATATGAAAAACAGAGTAGATGTTGAAACTGAACAAGCAGTCATTAAGTCTGCGATTGACTTTCCAGCCTATGGCCAACATCGAACCAGTAATGAGTTGCGTAAAACAGGTATATTTGTCTCAGGCAGTGGTGTTCGTTCAATCTGGCTACGTCATAACCTAGAAAACTTTAAAAAGCGACTCAAAGCGCTTGAAGAAAAGGTAGCCAATGAAGGTATTATCCTATCGGATGAACAAATAGCTGCATTGGAAAAGAAGAAACACGATGACGAAGCTTGCGGCGAGATAGAAACGGCTCATCCCGGCTATTTAGGCTCACAGGACACGTTCTATGTTGGTAATATGAAAGGCGTCGGCAGGATTTATCAGCAGACGTTTATCGACACATACAGCAAGGTAGCTTTTGCTAAGCTTTACACCAATAAAACACCTATCACAGCAGCAGATATGCTAAACGATAAAGTGTTGCCGTTCTTCGAACAGCAAGAACTACCGATGCTTCGTATACTCACTGATAGGGGCACTGAATATTGTGGTAAAGTGGAGCAGCATGATTATCAGCTTTATCTCGCTATTAACGACATTGATCATACCAAAACCAAAGCAATGTCACCGCAAACGAATGGTATCTGTGAACGCTTTCATAAAACAATATTGAACGAGTTTTATCAGGTGACTTTCCGTAAGAAACTTTATTCGACAATGGAGGAATTACAAAAAGATCTGGACGAATGGATTCAAACCTACAACAATGATCGCACTCATCAAGGTAAAATGTGTTGTGGTAGAACGCCAATGGCAACATTACTAGATGGGAAATCGATTTGGGCGGAAAAGAATTTAGCTCAAATATAAACTGACACTGGCACCCTAAAATTCGGGTAACTGTCAGATCAAGTCTGAGCTACTACA
>NZ_JBLWFH010000037.1:0-971 GCF_050306235.1 Glaciecola sp. 1036
TGTAGTGGCATAGTTAGTTTGGCCACCTAACAAGAGATGGTATGCTGTTTAGCATATCAGGATTAGGTGACAAAAATGAACAAAAAAACAAGACGAACCTTTAGCCCTGAATTTCGATTGGAAACAGCGCAGCTAGTTCTCGATCAGGGATACACTCATGATGAAGCAGCCAAAGCAATGGGCGTTGGTTTCTCAACGGTTGGGAAATGGGTTAAACAACTTCGGCAAGAACGTGATGGCAAGCAGGTAAAACAAATGCCTATGACGCCTGAGCAAATTGAAATTCGTGAACTTAAAAAACGCAATGAACGGCTTGAACTAGAAAAGGAAATATTAAAAAAAGCTACCGCTCTGTTGATGTCGGACTCCATGAAGAACTCGCGTTAGTTAAGCGATTACATCAGAGCGATAAAACCCGTTATTCGGTGAAAATGGTGTGCGAGGTACTGGAAGTCAACCGGAGCACTTTTAAATATTGGGATAAGCGAGATAAACGATTATCCCCTGAGGCTGCCAAATTGCACAGCTTGGTACGTGAGGCGCATCGCCTGAGCAATGGCTCAGCGGGAGCGAGAACCATTGCCGATATTGTGACCAATGATGATTCTCATGCAGTGAGCTTGTCGCGTTATCGCGCTGGGAAGCTGATGAAGAAGCTAGATTTAGTCAGCTGTCAGTTACCGCAACATGCTTATAAAAAGGCCATAAAGGAGCATGTAGCCATTCCGAATTTACTGGACAGGCAGTTTGTGGTTACAGCGCCAAATCAAGTCTGGTGCGGTGATGTGAGTTTCATTTGGACAGGTCATCGTTGGGCATATTTGGCCGTGGTAATCGACTTGTTCGCACGAAAACCTGTGGGCTGGGCAATGAGCCACTCGCCTGACAGTAATCTAACATGCCAAGCATTAATTATGGCGTACGAAAGTCGAGGAAAGCCTAAGAATATAATGTTTCACTCGGATCAGGGT
>NZ_JBLWFH010000038.1:0-889 GCF_050306235.1 Glaciecola sp. 1036
CCAAGGTAAAGGTTTTGTCGCTTATTACGCTACTCCCTCTAAGGGAGGGAGTCCATACATCGGCGCAGGCCACGACCTCCTTGGAACACAACGATATTTCTATAGCTGCAGCTACAATTAAAAACTAAATTAAGCCCAGCTTACCGAACTTTCATTTTAATTTTACGGGAAAAGCGACTCAAAAATACAGCAAGTCTCGGTTTCACGTATCCAGTAGTTATAAATTTTAAGTAACCATCTGGTTTTAATGATATTGTTAAAAGCGAGAATTCACGGTATGGATAATCTATCCCCTGTGGTCGAAGCGAAAGAATAAGCCTTACATTGACATTTCTTCTGGTTTGGCATGAAATTGACTCATATAAGCATATCTAGCGTCTGCCAATTTGGGCATATCTAGAAGTGTAGTTAATAACATTGTTATGTGTAAATAAAGATGGGACCAAAGACCGAGAAATTAATTGAAGTTCTAGATCAACTGATTAAGATTCTGGACGAGGATGGCCAGTCGCATTGGTCAAAATGGATGAGGCAGGCAAAAGGCTGTATTCAATCGTCTTATTTTAGTGGCATTGAAAAAGTTTTAAATGCCTATGGAGGCATGGGCTCATTTAACGATGTTTGTCTTAAAAAAGTAACAAGGGCTAATGAGAATTTCAGTGAGTTACAAGGCAAAGCCTGGTCGCTTGCCACAGAAATAAAGCGCGAATATGAGTCAAACACATAACAAAGTGGTCAAGTACACTCCGGCCGCAAAAAAGCGCGGCCTGCGCGGGACAACCTACACTGCGTTTCGGTTGCCCCTTACCACGGCGTTGGTATGACTCCCTTTGTCAACCCTGAACGAGTGCTTTCCTGACACTCTTTCAGCCCATAATTAGTTGTCTTT
>NZ_JBLWFH010000039.1:0-657 GCF_050306235.1 Glaciecola sp. 1036
TAATTATGGCACTGGCTTTCAGCTAACCCACGAAAATGCGGAGGCTAGCATTTCACAGGGAGTCATTGTGTCTATGCCATCCTTGGAATAAAGTAATGTCTATAGTCGAAATATCAGAAAAGTCATGGCAAGGAATCCTTAAGGTGCAAGAGGAAGCATATACAGGAGTTCCACCAGAGGAAGTCGATGTACTTAAAAGCAAATGGAAAGCATCGCCAGAAACCTGCTTTGTGTTTCAATCCAGCAGCAATGAGATTTTAGGGTACTTGCTCGCTCACCCTTGGAATTCCGATGAGCCACCTAAATTATTTGAAGAGCTTCCTCGTAAGTCTGCTGGTGATACCTTATATCTTCACGATTTGGCGGTAAGTAATAATGCAAGGGAGTCAGGTATTGGGAAGCAACTGTCAAGTAAGCTCATAGAAGTAGCTAAATTGAGGCAATTCAATCGTGTACTTCTTGTCGCCGTTCAAGGATCAGGGGGTTATTGGTCCAAGTTTGGCTTCCGAGAGGTTCATAATGCATCTATTTGTTCAAGCTACGGCACAAATGCCAAGCTAATGTCGCTCAATGTTCAGGCATAATCGGGTAGCCAAGGGTCTCTAACCCTCAGCCCCCACAACACCCTGCATGCGGCTCCGCACAGGGCGTTTCACT
>NZ_JBLWFH010000040.1:0-607 GCF_050306235.1 Glaciecola sp. 1036
TACAAGACATCATTAAAACGGGACGCCGTTTTGCTGTAGATGTAGATCTGTCCAAGTTCTTTGACCGCGTTGATCACGATTTACTTATGACTTATCTTGGCTACAAAGTGAAGGATAAGCGATTACTTAAACTGATCAAACGTTACTTGCGAGCTGGGGTTATCGATAACCAGCTTTATAGTGAAAGCCGAGAAGGTGTTCCTCAAGGCGGGCCATTATCGCCGCTTTTGGCAAACATCATGCTCGACCCTTTGGACAAAGAGCTTGAGAAACGAGGGCACAAGTTCGCTCGCTACGCAGATGATTTTACTATTATTGTGAAGTCCCTAAGAGCGGGTGAACGAGTACTTAAAAGTATTAGCTACTTTATTTCTCATCGACTTAAACTGGTCGTTAACGAAACAAAAAGCCGCGTAGTGAAAACCAATGAAAGCAAATTCCTTGGATTTACATTCAAGGGTGGGCTGATTCATTGGCACCCGAAGACCGTGCAGAAATTTAAGCAACAGGTAAGAAGGTTAACTAATCGCAACTGGGGTGTGTCTATGCAATACCAAATCTTTAAGCTCAGCCAATATCTAAGAGGCTGGATAAACTACTTTGGTAT
>NZ_JBLWFH010000041.1:0-598 GCF_050306235.1 Glaciecola sp. 1036
AAGCAACGAAGAATCGTTATTGAGCTAGCTACATAGAATCGTTATTGAGCTAGCTACATAGAATCGTTATTGAGCTAGCTACGAAGATTCGTCATCGTGGCGCAGGCCACGACCCCCTTGGAACATAGTAAATTTAATTAAAACCAACACAAAGAACAGTATAAATAAAATGAAAATTCGCTAAGCTTGCATGATTTGATTGCGAGGCATTCTTGTTGTGAAGCAACCCTGTGTTTACATCATTACCAATATACACAATACAACGCTATACATTGGCGTAACGAGTAATCTAATTCAACGTATTCACCAACACAAAAACAAGCAAGTAGATGGTTTTAGTAAAAAATACAACTTACAAAAGCTCGTGTACTTTGAACAGTTTGCGCTTATGGAAGATGCAATATTGAGAGAAAAGCGCTTAAAGAACTGGCATAGGGAATGGAAAAATAAACTAATCAATACCGAGAATCCGGATTGGGACGATTTGTACGAAGCTTTACTTGTGAATTAACAAACTGCATTAAGTTCCAAGGAGGTCGTGGCCTGCGCCACGATGACGATTCTTCGTAGTTAATTTCATTAGGACAGCAATTTGTCT
>NZ_JBLWFH010000042.1:0-564 GCF_050306235.1 Glaciecola sp. 1036
GGTTTTGTCGCTTATTACGCTACTCCCTCTAAGGGAGGGAGTCCATACATCGGCGCAGGCCACGACCTCCTTGGAACTTAATGCAGTTTGTTACTTCACAAGTAAAGCTTCGTACAAATCATCTCAATCCGGATTTTCTGTATTGATCAATTTATTTTTCCATTCTCTACGCCAGTTTTTTAAATGCTTTTCTCTCAATATTACGTCTTCCATAAGAGCAAACTGCTCAAAGTACACGAGCTTTTGTAAGTTGTATTTTTTGCTAAATCCATCTACTTGCTTGTTTTTGTGTTGATGAATACGTTGAATTAGATTACTCGTTACGCCAATATATAGCGTTGTATTGTGCGTATTGGTAATGATGTAAACACAGGGTTGCTTCACTACTGGAATGCCTGGCAATCAAATAAAGCAATTTTAGCGAATATTCATTTTATTTAGACTGTTCTTAGTGTTGGTTTTAATTAAATTTACTATGTTCCAAGGGGGTCGTGGCCTGCGCCGATGTATGGACTCCCTCCCTTAGAGGGAGTAGCGTAATAAGCGACAAAACCTTTACCTTGG
>NZ_JBLWFH010000043.1:0-561 GCF_050306235.1 Glaciecola sp. 1036
TGAGTTCAAGTAGTTCTGCACTAAAGGCTGGCTTCTTATCAATACGCTGAGTCACGTCACTACCGGTCGGCATTCGTGTATTCAAGTTCAATATAGCTCCTCCTTTGTTCTAAATGTTCTGGCCTTCACCGTGTCCTAACCATTACGATAGGCGTTTGGCTACTATGCCGTCTGCTGACTTCTGCTTAATCACTTACAGAGTTACCCCTGCTAGCGCTATCGGTTTTCATCTAATTCGCTTCTTTGAGTTGATGAAGCTCAAAGACCGAGGCACTTGTATACCAGAGCCTGACTGGTTATTTACCGATCGCTTGTTAAGCAGATCTCCCCAGATAAGGACATGAACTTTCTCTGCACAACTGCATCATTTACGGTGGCCGTTAAATCACATGGCTTCGTTGTCTTGTGCCAACTCGCCTCCAGCCTACGCCTCATATGATGTTCTTGTTCATCAGCTCGCAGATTTGCTAGCGGCTTCCTCCACACAATTCCTCGCGGGATTGCACTTGCCATTCGCTAGTAGTTAGCGTCTAATAACTAGATGTTAAAAGACGGTGATTT
>NZ_JBLWFH010000044.1:0-507 GCF_050306235.1 Glaciecola sp. 1036
CTAAAGGGTTGTTGAAGACGACGACGTTGATAGGCAGGGTGTGGAAGCGTTGTAAGGCGTTAAGCTAACCTGTACTAATTGCCCGTGCGGCTTAACCATACAACACCTGAATTGTTTTTTTATAAACGCGCTAAAGTGGCGGATTATAGAAACAACTGGTGTTGTAGAAGACATGCTAATGTAGATAGAGTTGTGACTCGATAGATTAATAAAGATTACTGTTAGATTTTCCAGATTTGTTAAGACTGCTTGAATTACGTAAAACGCTGAATAGACAACGTAGTAGTCCAAGGAGGCCCTGAAATAAATTCAGGGCAAATAAAACAAGGTTTTTTGTCTGGCGACAATAGCGATACGGTACCACCTGACCCTTAGGGGCTAGCCATTCCGAACTCAGAAGTGAAACGTATTTGCGGCGATGGTAGTGTGGGGTCTCCCCATGTGAGAGTAGCACATCGCCAGACTCCCATTTAGAAGAAGCCCTAGTCGAGAGACTGGGGCTTTTTT
>NZ_JBLWFH010000045.1:0-505 GCF_050306235.1 Glaciecola sp. 1036
ACGAATGCCGACCGGTAGTGACGTGACTCAGCGTATTGATAAGAAGCCAGCCTTTAGTGCAGAACTACTTGAACTCACCTTGCAACCAGACAATGTGATGTCTGCATGGAAACAAGTTCGAGCCAATAAGGGAGCCGCTGGCATCGATGGCATGTCCATTGATGACTTCCCTGCTTGGGCAAGAGAGGGTAACTGGAAACGTATTATGGCTGAGCTGCGCTCAGGCCAATACCAACCATCACCTGTTAGACGAGTCGAAATTGCTAAACCCGATGGCGGTAAACGCCAACTGGGTATTCCTACCGTCATTGACAGGGTTATTCAACAAGCTATTGCTCAAGTGTTAACGCCGATTTTCGACCCTACCTTTTCCAATAATAGTTTTGGATTTAGGCCAAATCGAAATGGACAACAAGCGGTGCGACAGGTACAAGACATCATTAAAACGGGACGCCGTTTTGCTGTAGATGTAGATCTGTCCAAGTTCTTTGACCGCGTTGATCAC
>NZ_JBLWFH010000046.1:0-386 GCF_050306235.1 Glaciecola sp. 1036
GAAAGCGTAATAGCTCACTAGTCGAGTCGGCCTGCGCGGAAGATGTAACGGGGCTAAGCAATATACCGAAGCTGCGGATTTAGAGAGCATCACTTAATTAGCTTGTGCAGTGAAAACAAGTGAAGAAGTATCTTGTTGAGAAAAGCGAGCAAATCTAAAGGGCCATGGGCGCAGGATTTGCTAAACAGGTTGGACAGTTTTATCGACCCGTCTCGCAGCGTACGTTTTTGTACGAGAGAAACGGAAGCGATACAAGTGTTCAAGATGTAACGCAAAGACAAGCGGGCTGATTAAGGATGCTCTCTATCTGGTAGGGGAGCGTTGTGTAAGTGGATGAAGGTGTGTTGAGAAGCATGCTGGACATATCACAAGTGCGAATGCTGACA
>NZ_JBLWFH010000047.1:0-345 GCF_050306235.1 Glaciecola sp. 1036
AATTTTAATTTGCGGACTTCAAACGTGTCAAATCCGTGCCGAATCCGTGGCAAAAACGTGTCAAATCCGTGCAAGCATACAACTCTACCCCACGTCATTATTGGCTTATAGCCCAATGCAATTTGCATCGTAAAAAACACGTGACATTGGTATTTTTCTACTTGCATTAAGATTTTACTCTGTAATTTTTAAGCGAGAATTTTGAATTGAAGTAATTTTATAGATTGCTAAATTAATACAATCAATGCGAATTTTTAGATAATTTAAGCGCTCTTAATTGCAAAAAGTGTGTTATTAATTCAATTTTAACTTCCTGCAAAATTCCACTATTGATTAATTCGAAAG
>NZ_JBLWFH010000048.1:0-313 GCF_050306235.1 Glaciecola sp. 1036
TGGTAGGCTTGGGCAGACTTGAACTGCCGACCTCACCCTTATCAGGGGTGCGCTCTAACCAGCTGAGCTACAAGCCTCCTGCTTACTTCGCATTTATTCCGCACTAGCTTTCTTGGTCTCCACTCTCCTCAGTCACATACTTATGTATGCTCCTTCGTCGTTTGTCGAGTCGAAACCTATTGCAAAATAACTGCTCGCAATCAGTGTTATTTTTACATCTTAAACTTTACGTTGTTTGCCGACATAAAAAGTGGTGGAGCTAAGCAGGATCGAACTGCTGACCTCCTGCGTGCAAGGCAGGCGCTCTCCCAGC
>NZ_JBLWFH010000049.1:0-311 GCF_050306235.1 Glaciecola sp. 1036
GGTGTGGAAGCGTTGTAAGGCGTTAAGCTAACCTGTACTAATTGCCCGTGCGGCTTAACCATACAACACCTGAATTGCTTATAAACGCACGATGTGCTGTTGCGATAATGTGCTTAAGCGTCGAAGTAAATTCGACTGACACATTATCAGCGCGCTAAAGTGGTGGTTTATATAACAACTGGTGATGTATGTGACATGCTAATGTAGATAGAGTTGTGACTCGAAGATTGATTGATAAAGATTACTGTTAGATTTTCCAGATTTGTTAAGACTGCTTGAATTACGTAAAACGCTGAATAGACAACGTAGTA
>NZ_JBLWFH010000050.1:0-307 GCF_050306235.1 Glaciecola sp. 1036
TTAAATATCGAATTACAAATAAATTGTCGTTGTGACACTCTTAACGAGTGCCCACACAGATTGTCTTGTTTCTAATTGTTAAAGAACATAGTGCAAATGTTGTTTTTCGCATCGCGAAAAATGTTATTTGCGCAAGAGATGCTTCGTACTCACAAAGAGTAGGACAAGACCTCTTGTGGATTAACCCTCTTGGTTTAATAACCGGTGAGGTTAATCGTTGCTTAAGAGGCCTCTTTCAAGTCCCTCTCAAGCGGGATGCGAATACTACGCTAACCCAAAATTTTGTCAAGCTGTTTTAGTGAAAAAA
>NZ_JBLWFH010000051.1:0-257 GCF_050306235.1 Glaciecola sp. 1036
AAACAAGTTCGAGCCAATAAGGGAGCCGCTGGCATCGATGGCATGTCCATTGATGACTTCCCTGCTTGGGCAAGAGAAGGTAACTGGAAACGTATTATGGCTGAGCTGCGCTCAGGTCAATACCAACCATCACCTGTTAGACGAGTCGAAATTGCTAAACCCGATGGCGGAATACGCCAGCTGGGTATTCCTACCGTCATTGACAGGGTTATTCAACAAGCTATTGCTCAAGTGTTAACGCCGATTTTCGACCCTAC
>NZ_JBLWFH010000052.1:0-251 GCF_050306235.1 Glaciecola sp. 1036
CTTGTAGCTCAGCTGGTTAGAGCGCACCCCTGATAAGGGTGAGGTCGGCAGTTCAAGTCTGCCCAAGCCTACCATTTTGCAATTAATGCGGCGTTGGACAACCGCTCACGTGCTGTTTGCACGCTACGCACTTGTCCGCCTTGCCTAAATTGCAAAATAAGAAATTTAAGTGTTGTGGCAACAGGAAGTTACTAAGCCTTAATGAATGAGGTCTGAAAAGAAGTTATTCATTAGGGTTTTTTACTCTAAAC
>NZ_JBLWFH010000053.1:0-235 GCF_050306235.1 Glaciecola sp. 1036
GGTCTCCCCATGTGAGAGTAGCACATCGCCAGACTCCCATTTAGAAGAAGCCCTAGTCGAGAGACTGGGGCTTTTTTTATGCATAAAGAATAATGGAGCCGTAGTGCATTAATTACACTGCTCTGTAACCCAACAAGCATCAAGCCTCCAGCCATGCCAAAACAATGAACTACGACTCCATTATTTAAATCACGGGATAGCAACAATGCACTACGACTCCATTGTTAGTGGGGGT
>NZ_JBLWFH010000054.1:0-220 GCF_050306235.1 Glaciecola sp. 1036
TAGATGTTAAAAGACGGTGATTTTCCTACAGAGGACTTTCACCTCATTAGTTCATGCCCATGCTGGGCGTACACAAGGCCAGCCAGCATCGCTCCCTGCGGTCGCTGGACCTCGTTTTACTCGGCCGCTGCTGGCAGCGTTACTGTAGTGGTCAAGTGTTTTTGGCCACGGGTTTATAGTAATTCCAATATCTCTTTTCTGATTCATTTGGCGTCAAACT
>NZ_JBLWFH010000055.1:0-214 GCF_050306235.1 Glaciecola sp. 1036
GGACGCATAGCTCAGTTGGGAGAGCACCGCCCTTACAAGGCGGGGGTCGCAAGTTCAAGCCTTGCTGCGTCCACCACCTCCCCCAGCCCTTTAAATTCAAGACATACAGCAATTTCACAATGAAATTTTTTCAAGCCAATTTTAATTTGCGGACTTCAAACGTGTCAAATCCGTGCCGAATCCGTGGCAAAAACGTGTCAAATCCGTGCAAGCA
>NZ_JBLWFH010000056.1:0-213 GCF_050306235.1 Glaciecola sp. 1036
CCGTAGGGGAACCTGCGGTTGGATCACCTCCTTACCAAAGACAGTTGTGACTGCTTAATGCAGTGCTCACACAGATTTTCTTGTGCAGTAATAATGGAGCCGTAGTTCATTCTTGGCTGTGTTGTTACTAAGAAACAAACGAGCGAAGCTCGTGCTCTTTAACAATTTGGAAAGCTGATAGTAATTTATATTATGAAATGAAAGAGTTGAAGG